>CAKSAI010000203.1 GCA_934434905.1 uncultured Lachnospiraceae bacterium
TGACAGAACTTCTTCCTATACGCAGCCGCAGAATGCATATGCAATCCTGTTAAATACCATGGGCGGAACCAGATGGCAGAAGGTAGGGAGCAGAGTCTCCTGGATCGTGTCTGTAGATAAAAGCGGCTATTATAAGATCGCACCCAGATATAAGCAGGATTACATCTCCGGTGTGAAGGTATACAGAAAGCTTATGATAGATGGGGAGGTTCCTTTTGCAGAAGCCGCCAATCTGGAATTTAATTACGGGAATCAATGGCAGTGTAACGCGCTGGGAAATGAAACAGAGGAGTATTTATTCTACTTTGAGGCGGGAAAAGATTATGTCTTGGAGATGGAAGCAACGCTTGGAGATATGGACAATATCCTGCGGAGAACAGAGGCAGCACTGCAGGAATTAAATGATATCTATAAAGAAATCCTGATGGTGACAGGTGCGTCGCCGGATAAGTACAGAGACTATAGCTTTGACAAGATTATTCCCGATACGCTGGAACGCCTGGCGGTTCAGGCAGAGGAACTGACAGAGATCAAGGAAGAATTTGAACGCGTCAATGGCGGAAGCGGTGAACGGATCGCACAGCTGACGAAGATGGAGTATCTGGTAAGGCGTATGGCAGAGGACTCGGATGAGATTGCGGGAAAATTCAATACATTTCAGGATAATCTCTCGGCGTTGGGAACCTGGATCACAGATATGAGCAGTCAGCCGTTATCGTTTGATTATATTGCTCTCGTACCCGAACTCAGGCAGGTACCGAAGGCAGAAGGTAATTTCTTTGAGAATCTTGTATTTCAATGCAAGGTATTTGCTTCATCGTTTGTAATTGATTATTCCCGTATGGGGAAGATCGATGAAGCAGGCGAAGAAGATGAAACGATCACGGTGTGGATCTCTTCGGGTCGGGATCAGATGAATACGCTTCGGAATCTGATTAATTCGGATTTCACAAAGAAAACAGGGATTTCTGTGGAACTGGAGTTGGTGACAGCGGGAACCCTGCTCCGTTCTGTGTCAGCAGGAAATGGCCCGGATGTATCTCTGGGAAATACGATCGGGGATCCGATCAATTTAGCGCTTCGGAATGCAGTATATGATCTGAGTACCTTTGAGGACTACGAAGAAGTCGTCACGAGATTTACGGATAGCGCCATGATACCATACAGCTACCGGGGCGCGGTATATGCATTGCCGGAAACAATGCACTTTAACGTGATGTTCTATCGGAAGGACATCATGGACGAGCTGGGGCTGAAGGTGCCGCAGACATGGGAAGAATGGGACAGTGTGATCAGTGAATTGTCGAAGAAAAATATGCTGGTGGGGTTGCCGCATGATGAAAATATGCTTTTGACATTCATGTATCAGATGGGCAGCGACCTATATAATAACGATGGTGAGAGTGTAAATCTTGATTCAAAGGAGGCATACCTGTCTTTTGAAAAATTGACAGAGTATTTCACCTTGTATGATTTTGAGACGGATTATAATTTCGTAAACCGATTCCGAACAGGCGAGATGCCGCTGGCGATTGCAGATTATACGGTATACAATCAGCTATCGCTGTTTGCACCGGAGATCCAGGGGGACTGGGGAATGGCGCTGGTGCCGGGAACCGTGCAGGAGGATGGAACACTGAATCGGACAATTCCCTTTACGGGAACCTCTACCGTGCTATTGAAGGACGCGAAGCATCCGGAGGCGGCGTGGGAGTTTATGAAATGGTGGAGCTCGACAGAGGTGCAGGCTTCTTACTGTAACGAGATGGAGACGGTCATCAATGCTTCCGCCAAACAGCCTACAGCGAATTTTGAGGCGTTAAAGCAGTTGCCCTGGGCAAAGAAGGATCTGGATACGCTTATGGCGGCAGGAAAATACCTGAAAGGAACACCGGAGGTTCCGGGAGGATACTACGTGAACAGAACCTATGCGTTTGCATTTAACCGCGTGATCAATAATGGCCTGGATCCCTCGGAGACGTTACAAAGGTATATAGAAAGTATCAATTCGGAATTGACGAGAAAGCGCCGCGAATTTGGTATAACAGATTAAGGAGAGGCGGACATGAGAATGAAGAAACAAGATCAGAATGTGAAAAAAACAGCGGATAGTAAGAAGAGCAAAGCGAAATATTATGCTACCTGCTACGGATTTGCGCTCCCGTATTTTATTATCTTCTGCATTTTTACGGTATGTCCGGTACTCATTTCAATTTTTATCGGGTTTACAGATTATAATATGTTGGAAAAGCCTAACTTTGTAGGTGTTGAAAATTATATCCGCCTGTTTTTGGAGGATGATATTTTTATCATCGCGTTAAAGAACACCTTCATTTTAGCGGCTGTAACGGGGCCGGTCAGTTACATTATGGCGCTTTTGATCGCATGGGTCATCAATGAATTAAGTCCTAAGCTGCGTGCGCTTGTAACAGTCGTATTTTATGCACCGAGCCTGTCCGGAAATGTATTGCTGATATGGACAGTATTGTTTTCCAGTGATGCCTATGGGTATGTGAATGGGTGGCTGATGGAATTGGGCTTGCTGGATGAGCCGATCCGATGGTTCTATAATGCGAAATATATTATGCCGCTGGTGATCGTTGTCGTGCTTTGGTCTTCGATGGGGACAAACTTCCTGTCTTTTATTGCAGGACTTCAGGGAATTGACAAGAGCCTGTACGAGGCAGCCGCGATGGATGGCATAAAGAATCGATTCCAGGAACTGTGGTATATCACTCTTCCGAGTATGCGCCCGCAACTCTTGTTTGGTGCAGTTATGAGTATTGCCAGCTCCTTTGGAATTGGTTCAGTCGTTACCGGACTGGTGGGGTTCCCAAGTACCGACTATGCAGCACATACCATTATTAACCATCTGGAGGATTACGGTGGTATCCGATATGAGATGGGCTACGCATCGGCAATCGCAACGGTGCTGTTCGGAATGATGTTATTGATGAATACCATCATTAAGAAGGCGCTTTCGAAAATTGGAGAATAGGAGGAACAAAGGCAGTGGCAAAAAGAAGAAAAAAGCAAAAACAACTGAATCGCTCCAGGCTTGGAAATTTTGTCATATATCTTATTCTTACAATTCTTGGGATATTTATGTTGCTGCCCATGATATATACGGTTTCATCTTCCTTAAAACCGTTGGATGAGCTTTGGGTATTTCCGCCAAGATTTTTGGTAAGAAACCCAACGACAGAGAATTTCAAGGAATTATTCCGTGTGCTGAGTGATTCCGTAGTTCCTTTTTCGCGATATTTGTTCAATACGGTGCTGGTCTCTGTAACGGGGACAGCCGGGCACGTGATCCTGGCATCCATGTGTGCATATGCTCTTGCAAAGCACAAATTTCCGGGATCAAAGCTTATGTTTAAGATTATTGTTATCACGCTGATGTTCAATGGTACGGTAACAGCCATCCCGAACTTTATGGTGATGACATGGCTTAGGTTATTAGACAACTATGCGTCATTGATCCTCCCGGCCTTTGGCTCTACACTCGGTCTGTATCTGATGAAGCAGTTTATGGAGCAGATGGTGAATGATTCGCTGCTGGAGGCCGCCAGGATAGACGGAGCCGGTGAATGGAAGATATTCTGGCATCTGGTGATGCCTCTGGTGAAGCCGGCGTGGCTGACATTAATCATATTCAGCTTTAAGGATCTATGGAATATCGGCGGAACGGTATACATTCACACAGAGGAATTGAAAACCTTTAATTATGCGATGTCACAGATCCTTTCCGGCGGTATCGCAAGGGCAGGCGTGGGGAGTGCTGCAGCGGTGATCATGATGGTCGTTCCGGTAGCCGTATTTATTATGTCTCAGAGCAACGTAGTGGAAACTATGGGCGCATCTGGTATGAAAGAGTAGGTGCAGAGAATGGAGAGCGTGAATCAGAGTTGGAAAAAAATAGCGGCACTTTTGATATTGACAGTTACATTGTTGATGGATTCCAGGACTGCAGAAGCATCCCAGATGAGCACCTATACGACATTTACATTTAATACGGACGGAATTGCGGTAGAGAGCCCTGAGGCGTATCGGTTTGTGAATGAATATGATGGGGAGAGCCTGGAAATCGGGAGCTTTAACAATCCAACCGATCTGTTTGTGGACAAACAGCAAAATGTCTATGTTGTAGACAAGGGAAATAACAGAATTGTGATTTTAAATGCGGATTTTAGTCTGAAAGCGGTTTTGAGTACGTTTTCATTCCTGTCCAGTGGTGTGAGATATAATGATTCCTTAGCGGGTCCGTCTGCGGTTTATGTAACGGAGGACGGTCAACTTTATATTGCGGATACGGATAATAACCGGGTAGTACAATTTGATGAAGATTTAAATTATGTACGACAGCTGGGCTGCCCGAAATCAAAGATATTGGGTGATGAATATGTGTTTAGTCCTACCTCGATCGCTGTGGATTCCAGCAACCGTATCTATCTGCTGATCAAGGATGAGAATCAGGGAATTGTTGAACTGACGGCAGACGGAAGCTTTATCGGATATTACGGTGCGCAGCAGGTACAGCAAAATGTCTTCGACTGGTTTAAAACGTTGTTTATGACAAAGGAACAGAAGAGCCGTGTTGCAAAGATCATTCCGAGAACCTATAACAGTATGACGATCGATGACAAGGACTTTGTATGGTTGACATCAAATTCCTTAACGGTATATCAGAGAAAAAATTATATGACGTCGAAGTCTTCCGCAAATGCGCCTATTAAGCGTTTGAATCCAAGCGGCTCTGATGTGTTGAAGAGACAAGGCAAATATGCGCCGGGAGGAGATCTGCTGGAGGTTTCCAGTCTGGTGGATGTAACGGTTAAGGAGAATGGTGTTTATTCGGTTCTGGACAATTTACGGAATCGCATTTTCACCTATGATGAAGGCGGAAATCTCCTCTACGCTTTCGGCGGAAGCGGTGCGAAGAATGGCTGTATGACGCTCGCCAAAGCCATTGCTTATAAGGGAGATGATCTGTTGACTCTGGACAACGGAGACGGTGTGATTGTTCATTATGGTATGACGGAATATGCCTCTAATATTCAGAAGGCATTGGCGGCAGATGAGGAGAAGGATTTTGACGGATCCATTGCCTGCTGGGGAGAGGTTCTTAAAGAAAATCAGAATCTGGAGCTGGCTTATAAAGCAATGGGTAATAGTTTCCTGCGAAATAATGATTATAAGAAGGCAATGGAATATTACCGGAACGCAGGAGAGACAGAAGGTTATTCCAAGGCATATCAATATGTAAGAACTGCCTATGTGAAAAAGAACTTTATGCTGGTTGTAGGGATATTCTTATCCGTGCTGGTACTCTGGCTTCTCCTTAAGCGCTGGGTAAATAAGGAGAACCGCAGGATCTATGCAGTAGGAACGAGGCAGACATTAAAAAGTGAATTGTTGTATGCATTCCGGGTGATCTATCATCCGTTTGACGGATTTTGGGAAATAAAAATGCAGAAGCGGGGGACGATGCGCTCTGCAACCTTGCTGTTAGCTGCTGTTGTTCTCACATTCTGTTACAAGGAAGTAGGAACGGGGTGGTTGTTCCGAGCTGTGGATATTGAAGATGTAAATCTTCTGATCACCGTTTTGACAGTGCTGATACCGCTTGTACTATGGTGCTCTGCAAGCTGGGGGCTGACAACACTGTTTGGCGGAAAAGGGAAAATGAAGGACATATATATTATGACCTGTTATTCCATGTTTCCATTGATCTTTGCAAACATAGTCACAACGATCATGAGTAAAGGTATGGTATTGGAGGAACAGGATTTTATGGCATTTGTTACTACAGTAGGATTTGCCTGGATGGCAGGCCTTATATTTGCAGGTTCCCTGACGATCCATGAATACCAGTTTAATAAGAATCTGCTTATGATCGTAGCTTCAATAGTAGGTATGGGAGTAATGATGTTTTTGGCATTGCTGTTCGTGACAGTTGGCCAGAAAATGATAGAATTCTTTATTACTGTTTATGAAGAAATCGTCTATCGATTATAGATAGGAGCATGAGTATGGATAATAAGACAGAGAGAAAGAACAGAATAGGTATCATCTCCGGGATAGCATTACTTATAGTGATCGTAAGTATGTCTGGTGTTGCAGGCTGTGCAGGCGGCAGTACGAATAACACAACAAAGAAGATAGAGATTGGCGAAAGAATTGAAAAAACAGGATTTCGGAATTT
>CAKSAI010000204.1 GCA_934434905.1 uncultured Lachnospiraceae bacterium
GTATTCAACAATAGTATCGGCAGAACTGACGGCAACGTGATCTTCCAAAAAATATCATATTCCGTCGCGCCATCCATCCGGGCTGCTTCCAACATAGAAGGGTTAATGCTTTGGATTGCAGATAAAAACAATAATATCTGAATACTGCTTCCCCACAAGACCGAGACGATCCTGCCAAAGAACAGATCAATAACGGCTACCACATCGCTTCCCAAAAGTTTCGTCAGTCCCATGGACAACGCACTGCCTGAAAACGTAAGCACTTCTTTATCAATCCCTGTGTTCATCAGCTGCTGTAGTACATTCCCGGCACCGATCAAAAAAGGCAACACGAACACTACACGGAAAAATCCCTTCATATACCTGATCTTCTCCAGCAAAATGGCAATCAAAAGAGAGAATACAATAATCAGCGGTGTCTCAATGACCACATCTCGTATGGAGCCGAGAAAACGCGGGACAAATTTCGTATCGGTAATAAAAGCCCGTGCATAATTATCAAATCCGCTGAATACAATCTTCAGTCCCGCAGCATTCCGATCCGTCCCTCCAAAGCTTAAAAGTAACGAGGTGACCAGCGGATAGGCAAGAAATACCAAAATTCCGATCAACGCCGGTGCCATAAAGAAAAGACCACTAAGTGCTTCTCTCCGGGCAAAACTCATACGCCGCTTCCTCATTCCACTACCTCCTCTATCACATAATCTGCAGCCGGAATCTGTCTGCCGTTAATTTCCACAGCCTCTGACGAATAATTCAGCCATATCACTGTCCCATTATCATAAGTAACTGTAACAAGCTCCCCTTGTCTTTCATGCTTCACTATAAATCCCTCCAGTGCGTCTCCCAGTGCTGTAAATTCCTGATTGATGCTTAAAATCGTCTCCCTCCACCGACTGTTTTCAGACGAAAAGAGTGCCGTATAAGCAGTATCCTTCAGAAGCTCCGAACTTTCTGATGTCAATTCAAAAATGGGGGATGAACCGTATTCCAACCATTTCATCTTCAGGTAATTCAGATCGTAAGTAGAATTCCCGGTCTCACCACAATAAACAAGAGATCCATGCACCACCATCTGATACCAAGGTATTGTTTCATCCTCCAGAAACGAATGTGAAGACGTGAATGGGCTTTCAGTAACCACATCCGTATAGGGCAGCACATACAGATTTCCACCCGAAAGAGCCAGCCTCTCCTCCCCGGAACGATCCTGTAGCAGCTCTGTAAAAAGAAGCCTGGTCTGAGCTCTCTGCCACAGATTGGATTCACTCAGATCAGAATATAGCAGTTCTCCAAACCCATCATATAAAACTCCTATTCCATCGTAGCCTTTCAATGCTTTTTCCGCCTTTTCGAATTGCTTCCGGGCTTTCTGCGGTGTGAAAACAAACCATTCTTCCTCCGCATCTGTCACCGGTGAGCCATTTCCTTCCACAATGGTATCCTTCCCCTTTCGCAAAAAGCCATCTCCATTCGAAACCATAAGACCGGGGAGTTCCAAAAACAGTCGGATATTGCCGCCGTTTCCATTGACAAATGCATTCAGTTCTGACAGTTCATGCGTTCCTCCGAGTTCCTTTTCCGGTGAAGCAGAAAGCGCCTTTCCATATCCTCCCTTTTGCCATCCCCGAAGGATGGCGGTTACAGATGAGACTCCGCTTTCCTTATAATCTGCTAATATATTCTCTACATTCTGAAATCCCGTTGTTCTCACAAACTTCTGAAAAAGCGCTCCTTCCTCCTTCGCTCCCATAAAAAACCTGATATAAAGCTCCGTATTCGTACGCTCCGTCCTTCCGTCCAAAATTCCGGTATCAATGAGATAGGTGCGATATACATTAGCCATCCCACTGTAATCGGCTTCCCCTTCTTCCAGCAGGAAGAAGCGAACCTCGCGGTCACTATCCAGAAGCTGCTCGTGCAGGCGAGTGACCGTTACTCCTTCTCCGTTTACAGAAGCATTGTTATAGATATCAGAAATCTCAATGCCATAGCTTTGGCGATAACGAAACAGGAAGGAGGCCCGATTCAGCTTGACAGCCGACATATTGCTCCCGGTATTTATCTGAATCTGTGCGTCATCATCTCCCCGGATGATTGCTGCTAAAAACCCTCGGTTTCCTTTCTTTATTCCGTATACCGGGAGACGTGCCACCGATTCGGAATTCTCCGTAAAGATTCCTGCACTGTCCAATGATCCATAGATGTCCAGCGTCAATGGTTTGGTATATTTCTGCTTGTCGCTCGTTTTCTTAAAATAACTCAAGGCTCCGCAGCCATCCGGATAAAAGAGATAACCATCCTCTTCATTTCCTGAAGCACCGAAAAATGGCATAAGCTCTACACGGTAGAGATAGAAATTACCGTTTTCCTTCACTTCCTCACCCGGAATCCGAACAACAAGCCCATCTTCACAGAGTGCTGCCTCAATCGCAAGGCTTATCTGGGATTTCTGAAAGAAAACGGAAATCCGTACTCCCTGCGGATAGGATAAGACCTCTGTAATATTTCCCGGATCGCCGGAATTTTCCGTTCCGAAGTTTCCGTTGGTATCGTCCTTGGAAAGATACGTAATGGACACCAAAGACTGCATATAATTCTTCCAGGCCTCGGTGGATACAGCGAAATCCGGATAACTCTCTTCATCAACCGCTGTACTCCATAACAGCTCTCCGCCACCCTTTCCATAGATGGACAATCCCCCTCTCTCATAATAAAGCCTATACCTTTCATTTTCACAGATCAACTGTCCGATAGCGGAACTGTTCAATGCTGTCGGTTTCCCATCAAGCAGCCTCTCTGTTTTCGGTTCCGTCTGTATACCCTGCTCCCTCTCTCCACAGCCAGCGCAACAGATCAGCACAACCAAAATTCCTAATAATAGTCGAATCCGTCTCACACAAATCACCTCCTTTATCAGAACCCAAACGCCGCTTCCCGGGCAATATCCCCCACAAAGCCCACGATCCTGCTGATCAAGGTATATCCCAGGATTGCGATAAACCACAATAGAATCATGACCATCGCCGATACCAGACATATTGCAACGGTTTTTCCGACTGTATAGTCATTCAGGATCATCACAGCTCTGATCAGAAGAAATATCATCCAGAGAACCACGCCATTTACCAGAAGAGCAAATAACATCCTTTCATCCGTGCAGAGGATTCTCGAAAGCAATGCTGCGAAAGGGGTCACAAAGACATAAGGCATCATACAACTGATATTTGCAATAAAGATTTCCCGCAGGGTCGCCTCTCCATCCACCTGAGAGGTGATCAAGTATACCGCCAATGTCCAGGTAAGAACCGGGAGCAGCAGCTTCACGATCTCCGCTACAATATCAACCTCTGTCAATTCCACATCCTGTAAAGGATAATGCACAACATAGACAAAGAATACACGGCCGGCCACCATCAGGAATAACACGATCCATGCTGCAACCAGATTCAGTTGTTTTTTTGCTCCCTTCATGGAAGCAAGCATACGCATAGGATGAAAGCAGGCGGAAACCGCCAGCCACAAGCCGTTTAAAACGTTCAATTCCACGATATCAAGGTATTCAAATCCCTTTAAAACTGCACCTGATTTTCGGCAAACAGCTCTCAATGCCAGAAACAGAACTACCAGTAAAACCGCCCCCAGCAAAAGCATGGGGACAAAATACGTCTGCAGAAGTTCGTACCGATATTTTTGAAATGCCTTAGAATACTCTGTTCTGTCATTGGAATAAGTAAACTCTTTCATAGCCGCCTGATAGTTCTCGGATTTATATTCCGTCATACCGATTCCATAATGTGCCAGAGGATATAGGCTATCTGTTTTGAGCACCTCCTGCCACATTATGGCTGCCTTGCTGTAATCGCCATCATAATACGCTCTTGTAGCCGTCTGGATATTGGTCATAAATTCCGTGGGTTCAAGCACTTGGATATTACCATATCCGGAATCCAGCACATACAGCTTACCCTCCCTATCCACAGTCAGATCCACCGGGATGGAGAATTTTCCCCTGGTACTCCCGAGACCTCCAAAGACAGCCAGCAGGTTTCCCCCTCTGTCATATTGGTATAACATGCCGTTTTCCTTCTGGATCACTGTCACAATTCCCTCCTGATCCACTGCAATCCCGCACAGTGTAGGCATCTGCCCCTCCGAAAGCTCGCCAAACCGGAAGCTTTTGCTTATGATATTACCGGAAAAGAAGCGGTAGAAAGCATTGGTAAACACACTCGGACTTCCGTCAACATTGCCATATTTCCGATATATATTGTTTCCCACAGAGTTCAGTGCCTTGATCTCTCCCTCTTTTCTGTCATAGCTTGTGGCGTAAATGATACTCTCATCATTCACGCAGAAGCTGATATAGTTGGATGCAGTCCGCTTGGCAACCGCTTTCTTCTGACTATCAGACGCAATCATCCGCAGCAGCCAGTCCGTGAAGGAAAAGCCTACATCCGTCTGGCCGACAAAACCTTGAAAAACATTATTTTCGTCTATCCTCATAATGTTTTCCCCCATCAGCACATAAAGTCCGCCACTGGGAGAAGGCGCAATTTTTGCAGGTGCATACACCGTAATATCGGAAAGTACCGCATCCTCCGGGAGTCCATATTCCCGAATCAGCGTTCCTGACGCATCCACATGCACAATGCGCCCATTTCCCGTGTCTGCTATGTAGAGGCTTCCGTCTTCACAAGCATATACACCCTTAGGTTCCTTAAAGCTGATGCCGCCGGTTGATCGATAATTCATGAGAAGTTCGCCCTTTGCAGTAAGCTTTAACACCCTGCTGTTTCCGGTATCTGCAACATACAGATTGCCGTCCTTTCCCATAGTCAAAGCTTGCGGCTGCTCCAGATATTCACTGCCCTCCAGGGAATCTGAAACGATCCGGTTGATCTCAGAGGAATAGACATATACCTGCGGAACAGATACACGCTCGGAGCCATTGACAGTATAATCATATTCTGCTGCCAGTACATCAAACCTGGGCATTATTCCAAACAAAATAGCAAATGCCACCGCACAGATCCATTTTCGCATAGCTGACGCACCTCCTTATCCTTTAATTCCCGAATATACCATCGTTTCCATCACCTTACGTTGCATCAGGGTAAAAATGATTACCGGCGGCAAAGCCATAATCGTAGTGGCTGCTGCCACTGCGCCTGCCCTTCCGATGGAGCTTGTCCCACCGGAAATGGTGTTTAATGCCAACGGCAGCGTGATCTTTGCCGAATCCCGCAAATAGATGAGCGGCGAGAAATAATCATTCCAATTGGAAACGAAGCTGAAAACCACCAATGTAGTCCACGCCGGAGTCAGATAAGGCAAAACAATCTTGAAAAAGAGCTTGAATTCTCCGCTACCGTCAATCCGCGCCGCTTCCAGCAGCTCATTGGGAAACTGCTCAACAAACTGCTTCATCAGAAAGAAATTATAGGCCACCGCAATATTGGGCAGGATCAATGCCCAATACGAATCGTTCAATTGAAGGGAATTGATTACCAGATACCGCGGTATCTGTGTCACATACGGCGAAAACATCAATGCTCCAAGTACGATTCCAAAGAAAGCTTTCCCGCCGGGCGGACGGTATTTCACCAGACTGAATGCGCCCAGGGAACATACAAGCACCGTAGCGGCAACGGTGACAGTTGTCACAAAGGCACTGTTTAAAAAGTATCTGGAAAACGGCACCGTGGATGACGACAGTGACAAAAACAAATCCTTAAAATTCTTCCAGGTAGGATACTGTACAAAAAAGCGTGGCGGAAATCGATAAAGCTCGTTCAGCGGCTTAAAAGCCGTAGAGATCAGATACACCAACGGCAGAGCACAGAAGATCGCCAGGGCGACCACTACCACATATAAGAATACCTTGGCCATCCGAAGCTTTTTTCTTTTTCCCAGACTTTTCCTATGATATCTCATCTCTTCTGTCCCCCTTCTTTTTCAGAAAATGCACGCATGATTCCCCGTCCAAGCACAAAAGTCAGGAAAAACAAAACCGTAGCAACAGCACAGGAATATCCCATCTGAAATCGGACAAAGGCATAGTCATAAAGATGGGTCACAATGGTATGCCCGGCATAATTGGGGCTGGGAAACCCCACCATTGTCACCGAGACATCAAACACTCCAAATGCATTGGTCACTGCTGTGATGGCACCGAATAGAAGCTGC
>CAKSAI010000205.1 GCA_934434905.1 uncultured Lachnospiraceae bacterium
GCAAATGGTATCCTAGTGGCTGTGAATCGTAACTACAAGTGAGAGAAAACCGGGGATAAAAAAACGTCAAAAAAGTAAAAAAATAGTGAAAAAAGTCAAAAAAGGGACTGGAAAAAATTTGTTAAGCGTGCTATAATATATCATGTGTTTAGATTCTCGCAAGAGTTCTATACAGAGTCTCTGTATGATATATGCTTTCTATTGGCTCTTGCGGAACAGTACATAAAGAGAGAGGAGAGAAAAAAATGATTTATGAGGAACCGAAGGTGGATGTGATTGAGTTTACAGAGGTGGACATTACCACGCTTTCTAATCAAGGTGGACAAACGGGGCCAGAGACGCCTTGGCCAACTGACTAATGAAGATGGAGGTTTTTATTTCAAAAGGAAGATTGCTGAAAACGAGGAGGAGAAAAATAAAATGAGAAAAAATTGTACGATTGAAAAGAAAGTAATAATGATATTGCTTGCGTTTGCATTAGTAATGACAGGAATAGGCTTCATGCCGACAGAAGCAGGAAAAGTAAAAGCAGCTAGTGATTATGTGTATACGCAAGAGTTTGATAAGGTAGAAAATTATATCTCGAATAAGGTTGCACCAAAGCCGTCTGATAAAGATGAAACACATAAAGGGTGGCTGTTCGCAGGGTGGTATACGGATGCTTCTTGCACCACAGTTTTGACAGCTACAACTGGAAAAGGGACTGCTAAATTTGTTCCAGCGGAAGTATTATCAGTAGGCTGTCAGATGTTAGAAGGAACTACTGCGGATACAGACACCAGCAAGCTTCGTATTGTTTCTACAGTAGACAGCTTGGATTATCAAGCAGTCGGATTCAATGTTGTAATCAATGGCAAAAAAGTGAGCATACCAGAGACTACAAAAGTGTATTCAAGTATTGTTGCCAATGAAGGTGGGGTTGCATACACAAATCAGCCAACTGTTTTTCATTTAGCTTCAGCTTATTTTACAACCTTTACTTTTACTGGAATTCCAAAGAGTGCATATAATACACCTATTTGTATTACACCTTATTGGATAACAAAGGATGGAACAAAAGTGGATGGTATTACCAGATATGCAAGAGTAGAAGACGGCTATTTGCATATCGTGAATGTTCCAGTGAGATTATATACTGATGCCAATGTGGCAGCTGGTTATCTGGAAGTTTCGGTTCCAAGTGGATGCGAATATGTAAACTATGATTCCGGAATCTTTGAGGAGATGGAAGTTGCTGCCAACAATGGCAAAGTTAAGATTGTGGGTAATGTGGCAGACATTAGTGCAGATAAGATGGCAGATGGTCTGTATGCGAATTTGAGGTTCAGAGTAACCGCGGCTCCGACAGATGGTGCTTTTACAATTGTCAATCCTGATTTCTGCGATAAAGGTGAGATAACTCAGAAATTAAGCGTTATAGAAGCGGCTTACAATGATTTCAAATAATAGAAAAATATGTAATTAAGAATAAGAGAGTATCCATTAATCGTAAGGGTGATACCTGCTATTGATGGATACTCTTTTGAAAATAGCAGGAGGAGTTATGTCAAAAAAGAAGAAGGAAACAATCGTATTTGCGGTACTTATTGCAGTGTTGGTGGTCGCAATTATATTGATTATTTGTTTCGCGAAGGGTTGCAAGAATTCCAACAGTGGAAATCAAGCTGGTAACAATACTGTCCAGGGAGATAAGGATACGGATGGCAAGAAGGATTCGGATAATAAATCCGAAGATGGCTTGCAGGTTGCTCCAAGCGGGGAAGATGGAGATAGCATAGATTTTAATGATGCTATAAATGGGAATGCGGATTCTGATACCAAAAAGGATACCGATTATAAGCCCGACCCCAATGGGGGCTTGACAGTGGGTGATGATCCTGACAAGAAGCCGGATTCGAATAATACGGATAAAAGTAATCCAAACACTCCGGATAAGGATAACCCAGATACTCCAAGTAATCCAGAAAATCCAGATGTACCATCTGATGACGATCCGGGATATGGCCCATTATTCTAACAGAATTGCGGGAACTCCGTAACAATGAAGTGATATGTAAATCAAACGACAGAAATGCCGCTGTACATTAGCTTTTGATACTGATGTTCAGCGGTTTTTTATCGTTTTACATGCCTAAATCATTATTTGCATTATTCACAGACCAGTCGCCTTGGATTGCATGTTTCCCAAAGCAAGACCAGCCGCCTGGAATTGCGTGTTTCCTTAAGCGAGACCAGCCGCCGTGAATTGCGTGTTTCCCTAAGCAGACTGTCGTTCAGTCTGTGAGGGAAATATGCAATTCCAGGCGGCGTCCTGTTACCCGTGAGGGAAATATACAATCCCAGGCGGCGTCCTGTTATTTAATCAATTACGGTTCATCAATATCTCATATCTTAATAAAAAATCGAAATTCTATATTAGAGACACAGGTACATTGTTAAACTTTCAGATTAAATTAGCGGATGATGGTTACGTTTACTGCCTGTGGTCCCTTGGAACCCTCAGTTACGTCGAACTCTACCTTGGCGCCTTCTTCCAGGGACTTAAAGCCGTCCATGTTTAAGCCAGAGTAGTGAACGAATACATCGTTTCCTGTCTCATCAGAAATGAAACCATATCCCTTTTGGTTGTTAAACCATTTTACTGTACCTTGCATGTCAGTACCTCCAAAAATAAATATATATGTTGCACCATTGCAACTAGGCATAGCATAGCACATGCATTTCAAAAAGTAAAGAAAAAATTCATTAAATTTGGAAAATTTGCAGTACCTTAACGCAGCAGATTGCTACAATGCCTCGTAGGGAATCTGGTGATTCCGCAGAAACACGGTGATGAGCCGATCCCATTCCTGCTCCAGGGACTTGTCCATCATGAAGGTGCGGTAGGAAATTCCGGTGGTGCAGGTCAGCTTCTGATCCTGATACTTGAGATTCAGAAACATGCCGGTGATGTCTTCTGGCGAAAAGGCACAGCCGGAACGTTCCAGAGTACGCCGCTGATTTTCCGGGGAGAGCTGAAATACGAACTTGAAGCCCAGCGGTGTGCGGTTGCCCTTGATTAGCTGAAAACAGGTAGGGCGAAGCAATGAGAAGGGTGCAATGGCTGTCTGGGCAAGAATCTCGTAGGCCTCGTCCTCCGGGCTGTAGAAGTCCGGGTTCAGGTGGCCGTCGATGGTGTAGCTGGCGAAGGTGTTGATGGTTGCCTCCGACAGCAGAAAGTGATCAAAAAGATCCGTACAGAGCAGCTTGTTCATAAAATCTTTGATGTCAACCAGGGATAACGCAATCATGGAAAGCTCCTTTGAAGATATTAATCGTGATTTCATCACGATCCAACTCGTCATTCATTATAGGAAGGATTATACCAGAAAAAGGGAGGAAAGACAACTTTGTATGAAAAACGCTAAATTTTTTCAGAAGTACTCGAAAAAAGAAAGCGGATATAGTATACTCTTTATTATAGAAAGAGCAATGTCCAGGTGAACGGAAGAAAAACGGCTGCCAGTGCAGAGACAGATATACAATAGGAGGTATTTATCATGGACAAACAAGCAGAGATACAAAAACTAATGACGATGTTAAAGGCCGGTACCAGTGCACCCCTGACTGTGGCAGAAGCAAAACGGCAGCTTGACGAGGCAGGGTTCGAGGAACTGAAGTTTCAAAAGGGATGGACGCTGGCGACGGAAGGAAAATATTATGTAAATCATCATGATACATCATTGTTTGCTTTTACCATAGGAAGCAGTATGTCGGAGCATAGCAATTTCCGCATTGCGGCGGCACATACGGATTATCCCTGCCTACGTATTAAGCCAAATCCGGATGTGAAGGCGGCGGGATATGCTCAGATCAATGTGGAGGTATATGGCGGCCCAATTCTGAATACCTGGCTGGATCGACCACTCTCCATCAGCGGGCGGGTTGCAGTGAGGAGTAAGGACATGCTGCACCCGGATATGCGTCTGATCGATGTGGAGCGCTCATTGATGGTGATTCCTAACCTGGCGATCCATTTGAACCGGGAGGTCAACAAGGGCGTGGAGCTGAACCGGCAGACAGATCTGCTTCCCATTGTTGGTACAATACGAAAAGGTTTGGAAGAGGAACATGCATTTCTGGAATTTCTGGCAGAAGAACTGGCAGTGGCGAAGGAGGACATCCTGGATTATGAGCTGTGGATCAAGTGTCTGGAACAGCCGCAGCTAGTGGGGCTTAGCGATGATCTGCTGGTATCCCCAAGACTTGACAACCTTACCTCTGTCCAGGCGCTTATATCTGCGATCATAGCAGGAAGCAGGGAGGACGGCTGTAATCTCATTGCGCTGTTTGACCACGAGGAAGTGGGAAACCGTAGTAAGCAGGGGGCGGCATCTCTGTTTTTGCGGAATCTGATGGAGAAGATATGCGAATGCTTTGGTATGACGAGTACTCGTGTGAAGGAGATGATCTACGATTCCATGATGCTGTCCGTGGATGTGGCTCAGGGCACACACCCCAATTATCTGAATAAGATGGATATTGTAAATCGACCTGTGCTGAATGGCGGCTTCTGTATCAAGGAGGCCTGTGCACAGTCATATGCTACTGACTGCGAAGCGGTGGCGGTGATTGAGCAGATATGTCTGGAGAAGAATATTCCGTACCAGAAGTTTGTAAACCGCTCGGATCTGGTGGGCGGCGGAACTCTGGGAACAGTGGCTTCCACGATTATTCCGGTTCCCACGGTGGATATCGGAGTGCCGCTTCTGGCAATGCACTCCGCAGTGGAGACCATGGGGGTGGAGGATCAGGCTGGGATCACGGAGCTGATCACGCAGTTTTTCATGGCATAGGAAGAGCATTGTATAACATGGAAGGGAGTCTTTATGAGAAAGCGTCATTGGAAATTAAATAGGATTCTTCTTGTGTGTCTTTTAAATATGGCTCTTTTCGCGGGCTGTAAACAGCCTTCCGACACATGGCAGCGGGCAGTGAAGGGCTTCGATATTGTTTTTGAAAAGGCAAAGGACACGGTATTCGATATCTTCGGTACAGGCAATTACGGTACAGATAACTCGGATACAGGTGATTCGGATATAGATGTATCTGTTGGAGAACAATCTGCCGCTTCCATGGGAGAACAATCCGGTGACTCAGCTAAGCGTCAGGAACAGTCGGTGACGGAGCGGTATGCCTATGAGCAGCTAAGCGAGGAAGGACGAAAGACCTATGACAAGATGCTCTCTGCAATCTTAAATTATGAGGAAAAGGTGGCTCTGGATATCCGGGACACGAAGCTTATGAAGAAGGCATATGCGGCATTAACCAGCGACCACGGGGAGCTCTTCTGGGTAGAGGGGTATTCTTTTACCCGTTATACGAAGGGGACAGAGCTGGTGGGACTGGATTTTGCCCCGAACTATACCATGACAGAGCCGGAGATGGAGGAGAAGCAGCGCCAGGTGGATGCTGTGGCGGCGGAATGGCTGGCAGGAAGCGCCCCGTCGGCGTCTGACTATGAGAAGGCAAAGTATGTATTTGCAACGCTCATCCGTCAGGTGGATTATGTAGAGGAAGCTTCCGACAGTCAGAATATCCTCAGTGTTTTCCTGAACCGGCAGACGGTATGCCAGGGCTATGCCTGCGCTACCCAGTATTTGCTGCGGCAGTTAGGTGTTGCCGCGTCCATTGTAACCGGAGAGGCCAGTGATGGTGCAGGCAGCGGGCTTCACGCCTGGAATCTGGTGAAGCTTGACGGCGCATATTATTACATGGATACCACCTGGGGAAATGGTGCGTATCATATGGCGGGGAACGGTGAGCAGGGAAAGTTTGTCAATTACAATTTTCTGTGTATGACGGATGCGGAGGCTGCGAACTTCTATCGGACGGATCAGCAAATATCGCTTCCCGTGTGCAGTTCTATGGAAAACAATTACTATGTGCGGGAAGGAAGATACTTTGAGAGCTGGGATCCGGAGGCCATCGGTGCAGTGCTATGCGCGGCATGGGAGGATGGAAGCGGGTCTGTCTCGATAAAATGTGCAAGTGCAGAACTATGTGAGAAGGTGAAGGATTATTTCATCACGCAGGAGAGGATTGCGGATTACTGCCGCAGGATTCAAAATGTTTATTATATGGAATCCCCGGAGTTTCATGTAATTACTGTTAATTTTTAAAAAATGTGTAAGAGGGT
>CAKSAI010000206.1 GCA_934434905.1 uncultured Lachnospiraceae bacterium
TTATCAGAAGAAAATAGAACAGTTTGCCATAGACCAGCTTTTTGCAGGAAACATAGATGAGAATCTGGCGGTGATTTACCGGGATGTTCTGGGACGTATGGTTATGGATGAGAAAACGACGGCTGCGCTGTCCGGTGTTCTATATACATACAAGGTGAAGATAACGGATAAGCGTGCCGTGCGCCTGGTGGCAGTGCAAAAGGAACCGGAGCGGGAGTCATCCGCAGTAATTGCCAACGGAGTGGCGTACCTGTCTGTCGGCAGCGGCGATTGCCTGATCCTGGCTGAAAATGACCGCGGGGTGCGGTATCTGCCAAGGGAGGACTGCGTTCAACGAAAGAGGCTTCTTGATCCGAAGGATTATGCGGGATCTCAGAAGAGCGTGCATGGCGTGAAGGAGGGCTCGGAGTTCGGCATGAGTATGGAGCCTGGCAGGAACCCGGAATCCGGCATGAATATGGGAGCCGGTATGAGTATGGATTCGGGCTATGAGCATGTTCCTATCAGCCGTATGCTGTTGGCGGTCCGAGAGAAGCTTGCAGGGCCGGATCCGGCAGAGGAAGAACAACTGCTTGGACTGTGTACCGCAATCTTTGAACGCGGCACTTATAATGAAGCAGTGCTTGCCTATCTGATCCGGTATTTTCAGGGGAGCCTTCAAGAGGAGGAGCGGTTATGGCTGGCGGCCAGGGAATTTGAACTGGATACCTATGCATTGGAGGAACATTTCTTAAGCCAGCTTCTGTATACAGATGGACAGACGGAGTGCATGGAGGAGATATTCCTAAGTTACTTTAAGGCTCAGGGGAAGGAAATGCTCCTGCTGGCATGTTTGTCCTACATCTCTTACCGCTACTTTGTGAAGGAGATGACGGTGAAGGATCCTGTGCTTTCCTGTATTGCCCGCCAGATCGCTCTGGGGAATTCCCTGAACGACTGCTGCCGCCTGGCATGTCTGAAGTGGCTGACCGGGCTAGAAAATCGCGCCGAAGAGCAGGAAAATCTGCTGGAACAGCTGCTGCGGGAATATCTGGGGCAGGGGAAGACGTTTGCTTTTTATCAGGATCTGCCGGAACAGGTAAAGCGGCAATATCATCTGAATGACAGGATCTTTCTGGAATACCACACGGCTCCTTTCGGACGTGTGACGCTGAGTTACGATATCCGCAGTGCAGGAGAGGATGACAATATAAGGCAGGTTGCAATGGATGAGATGTATCAGGGAATCTTTGTGAAGGAACTGGTTCTTTTCTACGGAGAGGAGATTTCTTATTCCATATGGGAGGAACAGGAGAATATTGAGGCGAAGGAACCTGTTAAGACAGGAAGAGTCAGTTGGAGAGATGCCGCGAAGATTGCATCGGACAGGAATGCTGCCGATTATGAGAAAATGAGCCGCTATGACCTGATCAACGCTATGCTGGTAAGCAGACAGAGCGGGGACGAGGATGCTTTATGCAGGCTTCGGGGCGTCTATGAGCGTATGGTTTGGCTGGCAGAGGGAGCGGACAGGCTGCTGTAGCGCGCTTATGAGTTCCTGCAGTTGGCAAGGCTGCTGTGGCGCGCTTATGAGTTCCTGCAGTCGGCAGAATGTTCAAGAGTAGAAGAGCGAGGAAAGAGGATGGCACAGGAAGAAATCTATATCGGGATCGATCTTGGCGATGCCTGGACGCAGATCAGCTATTACCGTCCGGATATGGAGGACGCAGAGACGGTGAGCACGGTGGTCGGGGAAGAGCGTTACCGGATCCCGACGGTCTCTTATCGAAAACAGGAAAATGGGGAAGAGCTGCTGGGGCAGTTCTTGTGGAGGGTGATCTGCCTTGTTCCGGGGATCACAGAACCGCGGGAGGCTTCGGCGGTGACCTTTCATTTACCGCATATTTGTATGGAGGATATTTCACGGCTGAAGAGGCTGATGGAGCAGATGGAGATTCCCGTGGAGCGGGTGTTCTTCCAGGATGACAAGGAGAGCTTTTGTCATTTCGCACTGAATCAGAAAAAGGAGCTGGCATTGCACGATATGGTGCTGTTTCGCTGCGAAGAGAATGCACTTTCCTGTCTGTATCTTACCAGAGGTGGGAAGAGTACACCACAGAAGATCGAGATAACAGCCAGGACGCTGGGACAGCTTCCGGAGGACTTTGGGGAGCGGGATCGTTACTTTGCCGAGGCGGCAACAGAGGTGTTGACAGGAAAAATCGTCTCTTCCATATATCTGACCGGGGAAGGACTGGAGGGTGGATGGCTTGCAGACTCCCTCACGATCCTGTGCCGTGGAAGAAAGGTGTTTCAGGGGAGAAATCTCTACACCAGGGGCGCATGCTTTGAAAGCTTTATGCAAATGCATAAAGAAAAATGCAGCTATATATTTCTGAACGAATATAAACTGGCGAAGAATATCATGTTGCAGGTAAAGCAGCAGGATCGTACGTTTTTCAAAGAATTGGCGGAAGCGGGGAATTATTGCTATGAAGTGAATGGAAGCTGCGAGGTGCTATTGTCCGGTGAGCCTTTTGTAGATATCTGGCTTAAGGCGCCGGACAGCAACCAGGCGAGGGTTGAAAGCCTGGAACTGACAGAATTACCGAAACGTCCGGACAAGGCCACAAGGCTTCTGGTGGAGGCGGTTCCCTCCGGTGTGACACAGGTGGTTATACGGATCACAGATCTTGGCTTTGGACCGTGGTATGCGTCCAGCGGAAAGGTATGGGAGTATTGTATCGATGAGTGAATTGTGGATATGCAGGGAACAGAAGGCCGGGCGGCCCTTCCGGATCAAGGCCGCCGGTGTCGAAGTGAGAACCATGGAAGAATTATGCTTTTACCTCTATCAGAGCCGTGAACTGCTGGACGATTCTGTGATGGGGGAGGAGCTTCTGACATGGCTGGCAGAGGAGTTGAAGCTGCCAAGGCTGGCTGCCACTCTGGCGGAGGAGAGAAAGCAGGGAAAGAATGCTCTCTGGTGCGCCTGCTTCTTCCTGAAGGAATCCGGGATGTATGCCAGGGAGGAACTGACGGAGATAGAGGCACTGTGCCTTGCCATGGAGAACAAGGATGAATTCGAGCTGGGAAAGCTGCGTGCAGACCGCCTTCTTAAGACGAAGCAGTATCTTCGCAGTATCCGGGAATATGAGCGGCTGACTGCTCTATGGGAGAGCAGAAACTGTTCGAGAAAGCTTATGGGAAATGTCTGGCATAATCTTGGCGTGGCGTATGGGAAGCTGTTTCTTTTTGAAAGGGCAACGGAATGCTTCGCAAAGGCATACGAGCTGAACCAAGGTGAAGAGAGTTTTGAGGCCTGGCAGATGGCGGGTGAGGCGGCCGGGAAGCTGCCTGGCGGGAAAGCTGGCGAGCGAGCAGAAACAATAGCACAGGCAGAATCTATAACGCAGGCAGAGTACGAGAGCAGCGGGCAGAGTGCGGAAGAACCGGAAGGCGGCTGGGACGAATATCTGGAGGAGTTGAAAAGAGCGTATCGGGAGAGTGTGAGGTAAGTGGTGTTATATTTTAGTAAAGAGGGGCTGTTAAGTAGCCCCTTATGTATGTTATCGAATTTTACAATCCGTACAGTGCAGAATATTTCTCTGTCAGATAAGCAATATAATAATCCGGGTTAAAGCCCTCACCGGTCATATCCTTTAAGAGTTCCTGGGTGTTTTTCGTCTCCCCGAACCGATGGATATGCTCCTTCAGATATGCCTGGATCGGTTTTAAGTTTCCGATCTTCAGATATTCCTTCATCGGCATGACGGTCCCCAGGTGATAATAAATCTGCGCGGCGATGGCGCTGCCCAGCGCGTAGGAGGGGAAGTAGCCGAAGCTTCCGCCGGACCAGTGCATATCCTGTAAGATTCCAACGCTGTCATTTTCCGGTGTTATTCCAAGATATTCCTGATATTTTCGGTTCCAGAGATCCGGAAGATCATCCACAGTGACTTTTTCGTCGAAGATCAGTTTCTCAATCTCATACCGGATCATGATGTGGAAGGGGTATGTCAGCTCGTCAGCCTCCGTCCGTATCAGGCTTGGCTCGGCGTGGTTGATGGCGCGGTAGAATTCGTCCAGCGTCACATTGCCCAAAGCATCCGGGTAGGCATCCTGAAGCTTACCATAGAGCGGGATCCAGAACTCAAGGCTGCGTCCAAGATTATTCTCATAAAACCGGGACTGGGATTCGTGCATCCCCATGGAAGTGCCGTGGCCCACCGGTGTCATGGTGATGGAATCATCGATGTCCATTTCATACAGCGCGTGGCCGCCTTCATGGATCACTGAGAAGATGGCGGAATCCAACTGGTGTTCCAGATAGTGATTGGTGATACGTACATCATGGTTGTGGAGCTCGGTGGTAAAGGGATGTGCGCTTTCTCCCATGACGCCCCTGTTAAAATCAAAGCCGATGTATTCCGCCAAATCGTGGCAGACGCGCCGCTGGGTGTCTATGTCGTAGGTCTTGCAAAGGCAATCGGTGGAGATGGTGTCGGATTTCTCCCGGATCTTCTGAACCAGAGGTGCCAGCGCGGTTTTAAGCTTCGCAAAGAAATCATCCAGGATCTCAATGGTAAATCCTTCCTCGTAATCCTCCAACTGCACATCATAGAGCTTCTGACCATCTTTCTGCCGGTAGGCGGCGAAGCGTCTGGTGTAGTCGACGATCTTTTCAAGGACAGGAGCGTAGGAAGCATAGTCATTTTCCTGCTTCGCTTTCTCCCAGACCGGAAACGCCTGCGCGGTGAGAGCAGCAAATTCCTGGTACTCCTGGGGCGGAATGGCTTGGAGCTGCCGGTACTGCTTGCGTAAATTTTTGACAATCGCTTTTTCCTGAAAGCTCAGCCTGGCCTGTTCCTCTTCTGTGGAAAGCTCAGCCAGAAGCTGTTTGACTTCATCATTGATCAGGGCTCCGTAGAGCTCACCGGACAGGATCCCGATGGCGCGGGAGGTATTCTCAATGGCCGCCTTGGGCGCAGCGGTCTCATTGTCCCAGGAAAACAGGGTTGCTGCGGCAGAGAAGGCATAATACCGATCAAGGTGCGGCTGTAATTTCTGAAATAATTCACTCATATTGCGTCCTCCTTTTCTATGGAAGAAATTTTCTTTCTATTCCTTTATTGTGCAATTTTTTTCGGAATATGTCAAGAACTATAAAGTTCTGTTGCATGTTATTTGTCCGCCCGGAGTATAACGCAAATTATTGATAATATGACGGCAAGAATTGACGTTGTATGCGAAAATGATATGGGTTATTATTAAAAAAAAGACACGGGAGGAGGAATCCATTTGCAAAAACATATGGATAATTGCGGAAAAAGAAAGAAAAAGACGAAAGATGAGTTTACCAGTGCACTGGCGGCTATGGGCCCGTTAGTTGGGTTTGCGCTTTTTGGGTTAGTACCGCTGGTTTTGGCTACGGTAGTCAGTCTGACAGAATTACATTCTACAAATCTCTCGGAGATGCAGTTTGTCGGTTTGGAGAATTACAAAACAGTTCTCACGAATGGAGATAACCGGACATATGCTTCCTATTTATCGACATTGGTGTACACGTTAAATGTACCGATCTGTATTGCATTATCGCTCTTTATAGCTAATTTGCTGAATCGGATTAAGCTGGGACAACGTTTCTTCCGATCTGCTTTTTTTATCCCGTATGTGTGCTCTACGGTAGTGATCGGACAGACGTTCAGAGTGCTGTATCAACAGGAGTCCGGAGTTTTTAATGTAATTTTGTCATTCCTGGGATTTCAGAAGGTGGGCTGGCTGACCGAATCGCCATTCAGCTTTATGGCATCTACGATTATTATGGTCGTATGGCAGGGGTTGGGATTTTGCATTGTACTGTTTCAGGCAGCCTTGGCCAATGTCGATGAAAGCTACTATGAAGCGGCAAGGATAGATGGCGCATCAAAATTTCAAATCTTCTGGAAAATTACATGGCCGGCGATTTCACCTACAACGGGGTATCTGATCACAATGAAGATAATCTGGGCTCTTCAGGCAATGGCAGAGACTTATATTCTGGTCGGGCCGAATGCGATAGTTCCCACATGGGGTGGGTCGGACGCTTACGTAAGTGATTTGGTGGTAAAGCATATTTATAATATGGCATTTATGAGTCCTTATCAGTATGGATACGGATTAGCTGCGGCA
>CAKSAI010000207.1 GCA_934434905.1 uncultured Lachnospiraceae bacterium
CCGGTGAGCAGAACTTTTGAATTCGGGATGCCGGGGCGAAGCGCGGGATATTATTCGACGGCAGCTAATGGAATGCAGTTTGGAGAGCTGACAGCGGGGGAAACTGCATATATCGGAGCGGAAGATACACAATATGATACAAAAACCGGTGTCTTCTTCCGTATTAATGGTGGTGTAGAGGTAGGCGTAAAGCAAAGTCTGATGTTGGATAAAACAATAGATCTTTCGCAGCAGAATTACTACACGATCGGGGCTTCCTTCAAGGCGGTAGCGGACAAAACAAACTCGATCAAGGGTATTGTATTTAATTATGATGAAGAAACAGGAAGCTATATGGTATTGGATTACCGTTACGTAAAAGAAGCCTATCGGTTGTACATTCGTACTTATGATGGCAAAAAGTGGTCAGATACATGGGGCTGCAATGTACTTCTTTTGGAAAACGCAACTTATGATTTTCGGATCAGTGTGATAAATCAGGCGAATAGTACAAGCGTAAATATTGATTACAAGACCGATTCTGATAAATATCAGCGTGTAAGCCATACATTTGGATATGCAATGCCGGGACGCAAGGTTGGATATTATTCAACAGCAGCAAACGGTATGCAGTTTAGCACAATTGAGAAACTGAAATCTTCAGAGATTGGAATTCCATGGCCGGAAGACTGGAAAGATGCTTTGAAGCAGTTGCCGAAATAAGGGAGGAGAAGATGAGAAAGATTACAAGGTTCATAATAAGCGTGTCCCTTGCAGCGATGATGCTTCTATCCGGCTGTGAAAATGATACGGAAAGAGTGAATACAGCAATTACAGTCTCTGCATGCGATACAACTGTTGAGAACGTAAATGTTACGTTGAAAGAAGGAGAAAATTATACGAATCCGATTACGGACGAGAATCAGCCGTACCGCGCAGATTCCGTGGAAGACCAGATATTATCCGGGATTGACGAAGAAGATGTCGCTGAGGATATCAGTAAAACGGGGGATCCATACATCCTGCGATACAACGGCAAATATTATCTCTATTGTTCCACAGACGGTTGGTGGTGTTCTTACCGGGTATGGGAAAGTCTGGATCTGATACATTATACGTATCTTGGCGAATATGACCTACTTGATATTAATGGAAATCGGACAGAAGGTGATACCGGGGCACGTCAGGGCTTTGATCTGGAATGCCCGTGGGCACCGGAGGTACATTACTGGAATGGAGAGTTTTACATGTACACATCTCTGCACGCGGCAGGACATAAGGTGCTGAAAAGCACAACAGGGCTTCCGTATGGAGATTACCAGGTGGTAAATGATGATTTCAGCGGTGGTATTGACGGTTCCTTCTTTATTGATGACAATGAGGATAAATGGTTTATCCGTACCTATAGGGATGAGAACAACAGCTCATGTCCTGTGGTGCTAAAAGCAGGTAATATGTACACATTGGAGAGCAATACGGATTATTACCTGACATCCAAGACAGGGATTTCCGGGGATCAGGTAGAGGGGCCTTTCCTGTTTAAAAGAGACGGAATCTACTATCTGATTGCTACCGGCGAGGGCGCAGGGTATCCTGCGTACCGCCTGAACTACGCATACAATGATAGTGGTTTGGGCAAGGAGCTGAATGTAGGTTCCGTAGGCGGAGAAGAGAATTGGTCTCTGGAGATGCAGCCCAACGTGATCCTGAATACCGAGGGAGAATACTATGGTTACGGTCACGGCGCTGTTACAACCGGACCGGATCTTGACAGCTACTGGTTCCCTTATCATATGACAAGAGCATCCGGCAGCGGACGTACCCTGGGAATCAACTATATTGAGTTCTCAGGAACACGTATGTCGGTGATCGGTCAGGATAAAGAAACCATGGTGCCAAATGCACCTGATTTCTATACCTCTTACTTTACGGAACTTTCCGATGTGGACTGGGAAGGAAAGGTATCAGGCGTGATTGCCAGAGAGGCAGGCTACCGCTCTTATACAGAAGAAAGAACCCAGGCCGGTGAAGGTCTGCATCAGGTCGGCAATCAGCTATTGTCCGGCAGACTGGCAACAGACGGAGCAGTTGAGCTGATAGAGTCAGGTTCCCGCTTTACGGCAGAATATAATTTTAAGGACATTGCAACGGACGGCACATTCAAGTGTCTGTTCGGCGGCGGATATATCACGATCCTTGGAAAAACAGTAGAGCTTTACAAAGGCGCAGAGAAGATAGCAGAAGCGCCGATGCTGGTAAATGACGAAGAATGGAATTGGGAAGCTTATCACGATATTATCGTGGCATATGAAGAAGGCAGAATCACCGTTACCATCGACGGCTGCACCAAGATCGATATGGAAGTGACAGGACTTGGAAATGGCACAATCGGTTATGAGGGTGCATCCGGTACTCAGATTGGCGGAGCAGTATTCTCGAATCAGGCATTCGGAAGCTCCGACAAGGAAGTTGCGAAAGTGGTAGAAGGCACTTTCTTTGCAAGCAATTATTATGAAGCAAAAGAAGGAGAAAGCGCTACAGAGCTTTCAGGTAATAGCGATGTCTATAAAGTGGAGACAGAAGGCAATGAGGACGTGGCAACTTACGGCACAGCTCATACGTATCATATCTACAAGGATGCAACTGCGTTAAAGCTGGCAGAAGGTGACAGGGCAGTATATGTCATAGACGTAGCAGAGGATGGTTTGTACACACTGGAATCCCTATATTCTGTGGACAGTGGCGGTAGCGTGGTCAAGGTTCAGGTGGATAAGGAATCGCCGACTTGCTATACACTGGCGAAAAATGATTATTCCTCAAATGAATACAATCGGGAGTATTATGAGAAGTTGAAGTTCCAGAAACGTGTGATAGATGAGATATTTCTGACGAAAGGACTGCATACACTGACGGTTAAGGCGGTACAGGGGGATTATACGGCAATTGAATATGAGATGAACCATACCAGTGAGACTGCACCGGAATACAGCGATTCGCTGATGGAGAAAGCAGGACATGATTACTTCTCGAACTGGATTATCAAGGATAGCGCGTATTATGCAGCAACGGGTCTTAAGAGTCTGGTTCGTTTCGGTGGAACAGGCTTTACGGATTATAAAGTGAAGGTAGAGCTGAAGACGGATGCCATGATGTCCCGTTCCAATAAAGCGGGTATCCTCCTGCGGCTGACAGAGCCGAGCATATTCTACCGTCAGAGCTACGGCAGCGGAAGAGGGTATTTTGTATGTCTGGATGCCTATGGCGTGAGCCTGGAACGGTTTGATTACAATGAACGTTTGGTTGCATATTATGAGACGACGCTTGACCAGGATACGTATTACACGTTGGAAGCGGAGTGTGTGGATAACACGATCACCGTATACTTAGATGGGAAAAAAGTGATTACATATACAGACCCCTATGGTTTTTCACGCGGTGCGGCAGCGTTGTATTCCTATCAGGCGGCAACCTATTATAAGAATCTTGAAATCACACCGAAGTAATGGCACATTGAAAGGAGGAGAATATGAAACAAGAAAAGGAATATCAGGAACCATACATGGAAGTTCTCGTTTATGTTGAAGAAGATGTTATCAGGACCAGTGAGACGGGGAAGAGTTGGCCGAGTGAATGGTCAGACGCATTGGGAAATTTTTAATCAGGGAGGATGAGAAAATGAAGAAAATGTGGAAAAAAGTGATAGCGGCTTTGCTTGTGATTACACTCGGTATCGGTACATTCATTGCAGCCAGTGGGAATACGGCATTAGCAGGAGAAACTGCAACAGATGGATTAAGTGTTATAGGTGCATCCATTCGTTTTATCAACGAAAATACTACTGTGGACGGAATCCGTTTTGCAGTGGGTGTGAAAGCAGATGCATTTAACCAGATGACAGACGCACAAAAGAAAAATTATCATTTGCTCGTTATGCCGACAGCTTTGGTGGAGGGGGAGCTTGAAAAGGGAGAAACCTATACTTACATGGTAGATGGTACGGAAAAATATGCGAAAGCGCAGGATATCTCCATTGACTGGACGAATGCCACAACGGAAAACGGATATAAGGTAGTGCGTATCTATCTGAATGAGATCGACAATTCCTATTATACGATTGGAATCACAGCACGTGCCTATTATCAGGATGGCGGGAATGTTGTATATTCAGAAGCAATCGAACGATCCTATTACTCTGTTGCAGAAGCTGCACTGGATGATTTGAGCGATACAAAAGTGGATGGCACCTATGCAAACAAAGCTGGAAGCAAGTATAGCCCATATGATGCAAAGCAGCGTGACGCACTTCTTGGTGTGAAGTATGAGAAGACCGGGATGTGGGATTTGCAGGATGGGAATCTGATAACAAATGGTTCTACAAAAACAGAAGCAAATACATATATCCACCCCATGGTTCTTGACAGGGCAACAGGTATAAATTCGTCAAATTATGTGATAGAGACATCTTTCGACGTAGGTGTAAGTAATGATGCAGTATTTGTGGGTCAGGCAGATAATAGTGATACTTCCATGAAAGGTTTTGTTTTCGCTTATGATGAAGCAGCAAAAAGTTATTATCTCCTTGATTTCCGATATCGTGCTCCGGCAAATGCAACCGAAGGCTGGTATCCATACATTCGTTATTATAACGGATCAGGTTGGGGAACCACGATAGGAAAAGGCTCGCCGATCGATGCAGGATGGAGTGATTTTAGGATCGCTGTGAATGCCACAGGAGCAACGACAGAGATTTCAGTAGAATATAAGAAACAAGGCGAAGATATTTATACAACAATTATCAATTCAAGGTCAGCAGATACAGGCTCATGGGCGGATGGGACAACGATTACCGGGAGCAAGGTTGGCTTTTATACCACGCTTCCAGACCAGACGCTTGAATTTGATTCCGATGTAAAAATCAGCAATAATACAGTTCAGACCAGAGGAAACAGTTCTGTAAAGTTGGATCAGAAATTGGCAGAAGACGGGACAGGTACGATAAAAGGCTCGTTTGTCGTGGATTATCGTACAAAAGGAAATAACAGCAGAAGAGAAGGTATCAGGTTCAGCGGAACAGATGGAAATGGTTATTATTTCTGGGTTGGAGCACAGCCGGAATTTACTACACCAAGGTTTTATATTGGTATGTGGAGAAATACAGGGACCGGTTCAGCAGTAAACTGGAATAATACTGATATGTCAAATGGCGCATCTGTAGTGCCATATAGGGAAGCCACAAATGCCGGGATAACCTTATCCGATAATGATGAGATTATTGTAGATTTTGAAATTACAATTTCAATCACAAATGATAATAAGAAGGCTTTTAGTATTAAGTATACATTGAGTCATGACACTTGGAGTTATAGTGGTGGATGGGATTTGACAGATAATCGTGTAGGACAGTATTTTACAGGCGGAGATGTATATTTGTGTTCCGAGGATGCAGGAGATCCGAATGTAACAGATGATGTCGGTGACGGTAAGACTGTCTATAATTGGATTACTGTCAATGATAATAAAGCAAGCCTCTTAAAATAGCGGAAAGACTTATCGGATGATGCAGGTGTGATGTAGGATGAATTGTAATTATTCAGGACTAAGGAATCATAGTAGAGAAAGGGGAAAAGTTAAATGAAGAAATTATTATTTATGTTACTGTGCTGTATTATGTGCGGCACGCTGAATGCATGTTCTTCCGCCGAGAAGGAGAAAAAGAACGATTCAAAGGTGGAAGAAATTTCCGATAAGGATAGAGATTTGGATTCAGAGAAGAAAGAAGATATCAGTGATGCGTGGAAGAATGCGGAAGCCGGGATGGAAGACGCGACAGAAGATACAGACAAAACGAATACTGACAACAAGGACAGTACAGATGTATCGGGCGGCAATTCCGGCAGTATAGGAAATAATGATAACTCCGGCAGCACAGGTAACTCTGACAGCAACGGGGCTTCGGATAATACCAGGGATAATGACAATGTAAATTCCGACGGTTGGACAAAGGATTACTAAGTGGCATAAAGGAGATCATGGTCCACAGTGAGAAAGACTTTTTATGTCAGTTCAAATGCAACCAGGTGAAAATTCCTTGACGAAAAAAGCGAAACCAATTATAATAAGG
>CAKSAI010000208.1 GCA_934434905.1 uncultured Lachnospiraceae bacterium
GCACTGTCCGCATATGCATTTGCCAAGCTGGAGTTCAAGGGGCGGAATGTAATGTATCAGATTTTGATCATGACAATGATGATGCCGGGATGCGTTACGATGACAACGGCTTATATTATGTATGACAAGTTAGAATGGACCAATTCTCCGTTGCCATTGGTTGTTCCGGGATGTTTTGGTGCGGCAACAACAGTGATGTTTTTGAGAGAGTATTTTATGGGAATACCGGATGCCATGTTAGAAGCTGCGAGAATTGACGGAGCCGGAAAATGGAAGTGCTTTTTTGAGATAGTGCTGCCGCTTGGAAAGCCGGCACTCATTGCACAACTGATCTTAGGGTTCGTTTCGGCATATAACGACTTTATTGCACCGTTGATCTATTTAAACGAGCCGCAAAGATATACGATTCAGGTAGCACTTGATTTCCTCAATGGGGCAATACCGGACCAGACGCTTATCGCTTCGGCGGGGGTATTTTCTCTGGCACCAATGCTTTTATTATATGTCGTGTTTCAAAAACGTATTATCAGCGGAATATCAATGTCTTCAGGGTTGAAGGGTTAAAGGAGGAAAAGAAAATGAAAAAGAAGCAGAGGATAGGAAAAAGAATTGCAGCAATCGGAATGACAGCCTTAATGGCAGCCGGCTCATTAACGGCTTGCGGTAACTCCGGCAATTCGGGCGGAACGGTTACGGTAAGCTTTATGTACGGCGGAGATGTTGCAATCGTGGAATTGTATAATTCTCTGATGGAAGAGTTTAACAATACTGCAGGAAAGGAAGCAAAGGTTAAGGTAAAGGGAATTCCAAAAACGGGAAGCCTTGATTCCGTACTTGCACAGCAATTGCCCGGAGACAATGGACCGGATGTGGTATCCATGTCTGATAAAGAATTCAAAAAGTATACGGCTTATCTGGACGATATGACCGGGAAGATTGATCAGGCAGTGTTAAATGACTTTTATCCCAATGCGATTGATCGTTATCATTATAATATAGAGAAAACAACTTCAAATAGTGAGGATCCTTTGTATGGCATCCCAGGCTATAATGATGCAACCGTAATTTATTACAACAAGGGTGCTCTGGAAAGTGCCGGCGTTATATGTATCAGTGTTGATGAAGAAGATCTGGATGCATTTAACAGCGGAGATGCAAAGGATAATAATGGAAAAACAAAAGCAGACTATGGAATTGAGAATGATGTACCGGCAAAAGGGTTCTACCGCAGTGTGTCTCCGTTTGTCCCCGCAGAAGATGAAACAAACGGTGCGTCCTGGACAATGCCGACTGACGATGAGGTTCTGATCTTCAATGACAGGATTCCCATGAACTGGGATGAGATAGAGGATGTCGGTTTGCTGTGTACGCAGGAGAGAAATAAGAAATCAGCTACCAAGTATGGATACTATTCCGAATATTGGTTTAATTACGGATGGAGCGTTGGCGGGGATTGCCTGGAGGATATGACCGGAAATGGTGATTGGACATTTGCTCTTCCGGGAAATCTTCCGAACTATATTGTGCAGGAAGGAAAGACGTATACAGGGGTATATTCCGGTATCACATATAAAGAAGGAGACACACTGGAAATAAGAGATATCGTAGATGCAAAAGCCGGAGACAACATTTCGTATGATACAGACGGCAGCACATACTTCTATTATACCGTAAACGGAAGTGAAGCAAGTGTGCGTGACTTTAGTCAGGAAATTGCAAATGGTACCTTGACAGAGCTTCCATCTACCCGGCAGGCATTTTCACGCTTCTGTTACCTGGCCGGAGAGGGTGGGATCAATGTATGCCCTTATCCGGATGCATTTACCGGAAGTAATGCTGTTTACTATTTTACATCCGGGAGTCTGGCATTTTTGTTGGAAGAGGTTTCGTGTGCTTCCAGTATCAATAAGATGATGGCAGGTGAATGGGGAATTGCACCGATTCCGGTATATAAAACCTACACAGAGCCGGAGAATCCGGAATGTGATACGGTTGCAAAACAGGGAAAAGCTGCTTCTCACTCCATGGGATATCCGGTCTGCATCAATAAAAAGAGTGCAGTCAAGGATGCGGCATACGTGTTCATCAACTGGCTTGCAACGGATGGACAGAAATTTATGGCGGAAAATGGCGAGATGTCTTCCAGAAAATCAGATCAGGAGTTATATCTGGAACATTCGCCATATGATAATGCAAAGGCTGTCTTGAGTTCGACTGAAAACGCAAGTGCGGGAGACTGGTGGTATATGCCGGATACCAATTGGATCACACAATGGGCGAATGCTTTGAACGGAAAGGTTCGATACGGCTTAATGGGATTTGATGAATATCTGTATGCTTATATCGAGGAAACGAATGCACGGTTAAAAGAGTACAAAAAATAGAGAATAGAGAAGAAAAGGATGAAGGATATGAAGAAAATTCACAATGTGCTGACAGGAATATTGGGTGTCGTGTTATCAATCTCTATGAGTGGCTGCAGCATACAGGATGGCTCCTCGGTTTATATGAATTACGGAACCGGACTGGGTGATGATATGCAGTATAACAGTGAGTTGTATGGCTTGAATTGCAGTAATGATATCGAGGGAGCGGATCCGGGATGCTTTTATGTATCGGAGGAAGAGGATGAGGAGTATGGCGGGTACTATTATATGTATAAAGGGGGCTCCGTTTCCGAGTCGGGCGCATCATTGGTGAAGGAGTACTATGAGGAAAACGGAATTCTCGATATCGCATACATATGCTTTCGGTCGAAGGATTTGCATTCGTGGGAATTGGCCGGGGTTATGGATGGCGGATATTCGCTGGTAATTGACAAACAGGACTGGTGCCGTAGTTGCTTTTGGGCTCCGGAGGTTATCCGTAATGAGGCGGATGGAAAATATTATATGTATTTTAGCGCCAGTGCTGATCAGAACTGGGGTGTATCTGAAATGTCTTCCTCAAACAACCAATTTGACAGGCTGTATCTGGGGGTAGCGGTTTCCGATGCACCTACAGGACCGTTCGATATCCTGTACGATACAGATCCCGCAACAGGCAAGCGAATACCCACGATCAATTTCAAAACAGGATGCGGGACAGAATATAACTGGGCGGCGATCGATGTATCTCCGTTCTTCGATGATGACGGGCAATTATATCTGTATTTTAATAAACATACAGATGATCATTATGATGCAATGATGGGTGTCTGGGGCATGAAGATGAAATCAATGGCAGAGCCTGATTATACTACGGTTTCCTACCTGGCGGCTCCGGGAAAGGTGACTGCTTCCAATACACCGGGAAATATCGAAGAGATCAGCTCCGAAGGAACATATTTTGATCCTTCGGAAACAAATGTTAATGAGGCGCCGTTTATGTTCAAGCATAAGGATAAGTATTATCTTACCTATGCTTCCAATGGATATGGGCAGGTGGGATATTCTGTTCATCAGGCGGTAAGCGAGGAGCCGTTAAGCGGATTTAAGAAGCTTTCGATGGAGCAGGGGAATCCGGTATTAAACGGAAGCCTTCTTGGGTATATGAATGGTACGGCGCATCACGCCTTGGTGCGCAATGGAGATGATCTGTGGATCGTGTACCATAGGCACAACAGCACGACATCGTTTGAAGCGGGCTGGGATCGTTCCATCTGCGCAGATCGCGTCAATTTCGTGACGAACAGTGATGGGCTGGATGTATTGACGGCAAATGGTCCGAGTATAGCACTGCAGTGGCTGCCGGAGCGCGTAAGCGGTTATCGGAATCTGGCTAAGACAGCAAAAATCAGCGTAAGCAACGGGGAGGGCGTGGAGTATCTGACGGATGAAGTGCTCCCATTTTACACCGTGACACAGGATCGTGTGATGTCCACAGAGAAGAAAGACGTAACAATTACGTTGACATGGGATGAACCGGTCAGTGTCTTATCCGTGATGGTTTATGATGCATATGATGTATACAAGGCATTCTCCAAGGTCGCGAAACTGGAATTCAAGTTAGCGGAAAGACCAAAATGGGCAAAACAGGACTATGATTATGCAGTGATTGAGGATTTACAGCTGCCTGACAGATATTGGGATGCCGATACGGAGAGATACATTCAGTGTTCTCCCGCAGTAGCGGAATTCGATCCGATTAAGATCACGGAACTGAAGATCACGATCAATGAGGAAGATCGCTTGATTTCGGAGGATAAGCTTGGAGAAAAAGTTACCGCTCTGAATCTTTCGGAAATCGTAGTTTTAGGAGGTGCAGATTGATATGACCAAAAAGAAAAAAATAATTGTTATTATTGGCATCCTCTTACTGGTTGCACTCATAATAGGAATAGGAGCAGTGCTTCTTCTGTCAGGCAATAAGATCCGGCAGGCGGAAAATTCCTATGAAAAAGATTATACGAGCTTTTGTGACGCCGAAAATGATCCGGATATGCAGATCGACGGTGTTCTGGATGAAGACAAATGGCGGAACAAAAAGTGGCTTAAGAACACTTATATACAGAATATAAATGGCTTGATGCCGAAGTTAAAGGTAACAGCTTTTTCAACCGAGTATGGTGTTTACATTGCGGCAGTGGCGGAAGATACGAACATTGTAAATGACGGAGATCACACGATGGAATGCAATTCTTCCTTTGATATCACTGTAGCGGTGAACAATGTTGATGAGAAAGAGTATGACAGCTCTCTATATGCAACAAACCTTGTAATAGATATGAGAGGAGATTGCCATGCTCTTAGAGCATCCAATTTCAAGCGCGCTGTAGTGGTGGACGGTGAAATAAACAGCAGACAAACAAAGTCAGCTACACTGGAAATGTTTTTGCCCTGGGAATTCCTGCATGTGGATACCACGAAAGGGATTCCGGAAACGGTCAATCTATATCCAAGCTACAGAGGGGTGTTAGAAGGAGAGCAGTACGTTAAAAATATGCGGGATATGCAAATCTTTCCAACCACCAATGCTATCTCCAGCTACTGGAAATTTGATAAGGACGGTTATATGACCGAAGATAGAGAAGGCGCGGTTTTAGGAGATTCAGTGACAGGTATTACAAAGACAGGAAATTGGGATATATCTCACGAAGAAGATGGCATTGTAGAATCCGCTTACGGAACGGAAGTGCATTCTATCTTTTTCAAAGATAAGTTTTGCTCTGATTTTATTGCAGAGGCAACGATCGTGCCAGTGAAAAGTATGGCTGACGGAACCAAGGAGATAGGGTTTTTCTTCATGTCACAGGAAGGACAAAGAAATTCCGTATTTCTTGAAGCAAGTGATTATCTGCTTGTGGATGGGATCAATGGTACGAAAAACCTTTCACAGTACAGGTTGAATTCCTGCGACTCTAAGGATTGGATCTGGGATACGCATAACGATTCTTACCGAGAGAATAAGAATGCAAAGACAAAAGAAGGCATTAAAATGTCGGTCGTAAAGTATGCTGATACATTCTGGTATTTTGCAGACGACGAATATCTGACAGCGGAACAGATGGATTTCCTGGATACAAAGGTATTTCCCGGATTATACACCTATTCTTTGGATGCGATCTTCAAAGATTATTCTTGTGATGAGATCGATATTGACGGAGCAAAGAAGTATCTGAATGAACGCGGTGTCTATCTGGTAGATGCACAGGCAACGAATTCAGGCGGTACGGTGACGACGTCCAAATTGGCTATTTCCAAGGGAGAATCCTTTGATATTACCGTTACCTGCAATTCGGGTTATGAGGTTGCTTCTCTTATGGTGAATGGTGTAGAGAAATTAGAGGATGCCATGAAAAATGCCAATGGCGGCGTGTATACCATAAAAGCAGCTGACGGCAATCAGGAGATCCGGGTTACCTTCAAGAAATGCGATGGTTACAACCTTACCGGAGTTGTGAAAGGCGATGATACTTCTCTGTCTGCAAAGGTTATCGTTACCGGAGAGACGAATCGCATTCTGCGCTATAAGGTCTCAGCAGCAGGAGACAAAGGTTATAAAGTAAATATGCCGGCAGGAAAATACGCTGTTTATGCGGAGGCAGAGGATTACATACC
>CAKSAI010000209.1 GCA_934434905.1 uncultured Lachnospiraceae bacterium
AGTCATACGATTTGGTTCCGTTACGAACCTCACTGTTCAACGGATTGGCCCATACCTGGATCCACGCGTCGTCCGGCAGATACCACCAGTCGCCTGCCCCCTGGTATTCCAGCGCTTCGCTGAACACCGTCACATTCTTTGGCGCATAACCATTATACTGGATATCAGCCAGCAGTTCCTTCTGGTTGGGGAAATGTCCCTTCCCGGCACGAATGGTCTGTCCTTCCTTGCTTGCCATCCAGCTGATGAACTGGGCAGCCGCCTCCTTCACCTTGGAGCCCTCGCGGGTAACCATAGCCTTGGAATTACATTCGCCCGCCTGCTTTCCTTTTACCTTCACGGTATCACAGTTGGGATCCATAGGATTCGTATATTCCTTATACACAATCAGCGGCGCCACATCCCACTCAAAATCATTGGCTTCCGCCTCTCTGGAGAATATCTCTATATAGGTAGAATAATCTACCAGCATAGCCATCTTACCGGAGAACCAGTAATTCTGTCTTGTGCGGTTGTTAAAGGTAATGGGATTCGGAGAGATATTCAACCCGCCTGCATTCTCGATCACGCTGCTTTCTGACGCACCAAGACGCAGATACCGTGTAAACGCATCACGTACGGAGGGAAGCTTGGCAAGAACACCGTTCTCTACCGCCGCATCCACAGACGCCCGGATACCGACCTTCTGTCCATCGACGGTGTATCCGCCCTCCTCGTCCGGTTCCATCACCTTTCCCTGGGGAACGTCAAATTTGTCGTTGAACTCCAGCGTCTCGCCCTCAGCATAATTCTTATCTGTCCATGCGCCGGTGTAACCTTCCTTGGACACTACGATATAATTCGGTGTGGAATCAAGCAGCGAGAAGTTCCATTCTCCTTCTCCAGACAGATCCTGCAGACAGTTGCCGCCCACACTCCAGCCATAATTAAACCACCATTCCGTAAACATTCCGTACTCGGTTCCGAAGTTCTTTCCTGCATTGGGGTTGTGCACGGAGAAAATCATAGCCAGATCTTCCAATTCGTCCCAGTTCATGGGGATGCGGTTATTGAACACCGTGATCTCATCGGATGCCGGCAGTGACCAGTCATAACCGTTCACATAGGGATTACGGCTGCGGTAATACCCTTTCTTCGGCACAGTAATATCCGCCAGCTTTTCAAAATCCTTCTTGTAGTTGCCCCGAAGATCCGGAATATTTCCTGCATTCCATTCATCCATATCTTCTTCATTCACACTGATGATGGTGATTCCCGCCTTTTCGAACATCGTTTCGTTATAATAGATCGCCGACGGCTTGGTATCCAGCGGCAGACCATACAGCGGATCTGTCTTGTTCGACGTATTGTTGGCAACGTTCAACCGCAGCCGGTCTACCGTATTCTCAAAGACATCGGAAGTATCGATATCAGTCACAGCATCAAAGTAACTGGTCATATCAGCCACAAATCCCATGTTGACCCATTTTTTGAAGTTATCCTCAATCACCAGAAACACGTCATAGCTCTCATCTGCCGTAGACATCGAGGTAATATAGCTGGTGTACCCGGTGACAGCTACCGGCGTGTGATCCACATAAATCTCGTGTTCATCCCCGTAGGTGGCATTAAACTCATCCACCATCGCCTTATAAACACCAAGTTCCGAGTCGTCTCCATATGTACAGAAAACAACATGAGTCTTACCTCCAGATTTGACTCCGTCTCCGCCGCAAGCTACAAGCGGCAAAGCCATCAGAGCCGAAAGCATAAATATTACTGCTTTTTTACATTTTGACCTCATATTTTTCCCTCCTTGGAATGAAATTAATTGTATCGCTATACCTGCTCACCCATAACCAGGCTTCAGGCAATTAGCCTTAATTATTTTGAACGACGTCCTCCGGTTCCAAACGGACGGTAAGTACCGGTTTTTTCATGATTCCCACATCCGTCAGCTGATATTCATACGCCCATCCGTTCCGTTCACAATACCACATGTTCGGGCCCTTCCAGGTGACCGGCGTGCACATATGCAGCGCCCCAAAGGTATTGATCCTGCTGGGATATAAGATAAGCTCCAGAAGATGCCCGCCTTCGCTTACTTCCGGTATCACAAGGGTGTACGGCGGCAATACAATTCTTCCGATCTCCCTGCCGTCCAGCTCCGCGCCGATCAGGGCGCCGTTGTAATAATCCGTTGTAATCTCAAGCGCTCCGTCCCGGCAGGTAAACGGGATCTTATAGGTAACTGCGCCGCCATAGAAAGGCAGCCCCTGTTCCGTGATACTTCCAAATGCCACCTGCTTCGGCGTCTCTGTAATTACAGCCGAAGAGCCCTCCACACGAACTCCAAATTCACCGATCAGATAACAGCTCTCCAGGCTGATCCGCTCACTTATGGGCACCCGCACCACGATCTCATTTTTCCCTTTCCGAAGGCGCGGCAGCTTCAGCGTATGTATCGCTTTATCCACATAGTAGCCCATCTTTTGGATCTCCACCTGCTCACCGTTTTGCCAAAGTTCTTCCAACCGTTCATATCCCAGCAGACAGTCTGCTTCTATCTCACTTTCGATCTCATAGCGCAGATACAGAAATTTAGAAGTCTTCTTTGCTGGAATACACCAGGGCTGCACATCTATGCCGTCTGCAAGAGGCCAATGCAGCTCCTGCCGGATCTTTTTATCGATCTGCAAGATCTCCTCTCTGAATCTCCAGTTCTCTCCATCTGTGGACCAGTCACAGAGATCCATTACAACCACATTCGGTTCCTGTCTGTCATATTCCACAAGATCAGGCACCCGAACCGCTTCCTCCATCACTTGTTTCTTCTGTACTTCCACTTCCGGGACTATATCTTTGGATGTGCATGGAGTAAGCCGCAACAGAAGAGAATCCAATGGGTAACAGCCCCTCGTAAAGATCGTATTTCCATTTTTCAAAATGTAGTGGACTTCTTCTATATTGCCAGTTGTCGTATCATAAAAAGTCGGCTTATAGCTTCCTTTCACCACAATCTTTACCTTATCAAATCTGCAGTCTCTCCCATCCAACCGCTCCGGCGGGTCACAGTGAGCAATAAAAAGCCATTTTTCTTCGCCTTCCAGACGCATATGATAGATAAGGTCTCTTCTTCGCTCTCCGGTTTGACTGTAAATTGTAATTTCCCGTTCTTCCTCCAGCGCATTCAAAATCTCTGTCTCCGAAAAAGTCACATTCCAGGCCGCTTCATACAACGGCCTTGCCTCGTCACTCACTCTTCCGTCCACACATACGGGAGCCTTGCCGCTGACAATCACCTTGCCGCCTTTTGCAATAAAATCTGTAAGCGCCTGTAATGTGGTGGATCGAATGGTCACAAGCGGCGGTACAAACACTGCTTTATAATTCATCTGCCCCACCTGAAAACCATCCACACTCTCCTCATAAAGCTCCGGAAGAAGACTCTCGCTGATAAAATCAAAATCAATCTGCCCCCGCAGAAGCCATCCAACCACATTGCTAAAGCATTCCTCCATGGCATTGCCGGACGCGGATGTATGTTCTCGCACTCCTTCCGTGATCCACGCGCTCTCAATCGGATGAATCACCGCCACCTTCACTCCCGGCAGGCCTCGGGTCAATGCTGTGTTTACCCTTGCAAAGTGATCTTCGATAAATCCATATTCCCGGAACCAGGAAGATTGATAGCCAATGCTGGCCGGATAATCCCGCTTGGCAGACCCCTGCATGCTCACCCACGCCAGATGCGGCACACGGAAAGTGACACCCAGAGCCGCCTGCCAGTCTCCCTGAAACTTATGTCCCCGAAAATCAAACTCCCATCCGGTCACTCCGTACAGTTCGCTGGTCATTCCCTCCCGGCCACATTGATGGGAAACAGACTGTGCCTGCTTTGCTGTGGCAAATTGACGTTCATTGCATAGGATATCGATGCCCGGCAGCGTATACTCCTTATACTGGCGCATGGCTTCTCCCACTGCAACCATCTGGGAATAAAGACTATCTTCCATCAGAACATGGCCTGTAAAAGCGATTCCATTCCTCTGACACCATTTTCCAATCCGGTCATTGTAGGAGGATGCAAGCATTTCTGACGCATGGGCATAGTAATGATAACGTGCCGTCGAGGGCATATCGCCCTTCCGATTCCAGATAAGTTCCGGTATATACTCCAGAATGTCATAGCCAAAACGATCCCGAAAGGTCTCCCGAAAACTCTGCGTCCATGGAAATTCTGCATCCTGACCATCACGGGCATATGCTTTCATATTGATAATGCCATAATTCGGTTCATCTGTGAAAATGGCGGGGATATTATTTCCAAATTCACTTCCCAGTTCTCTCTTATACGTCTCATATGTAATATTAATAAATTCATCCACCGCCTCCGGATTCATGGTATCCAGATATGTATAGCCGTTATACCACCCTGAGAGAGGGTTTGTCATACGATATAAATACCATTTTTCTCCTTCTGCTGTCTGTGAATCCCCGATGATCCGATACTCCTCCAGTCGGTCTTCCTCATCAAACCAAATATCGTATACCGCCAGAAGCTGCGGATCCCGCTCATCCTTCTCCCACCGCTCCTGCATCTTCTCCGGCGGTTCCTGTGAAAGACAGATTGTCTTCTGGCGATATTCCGGCTTTCTTGTCACATATCCCCCTGCCGTACCACTGGACCAGCGATCTTCGTCATAGAGATAAGAGCGCATGCCATTCTCTTTTCCGTGATTCACACAGGCACGCACCAGCTCTATAAATTCCCCGCTCAGATATTTGGTGGACATACCGCTTCGAGAATGCATAAAAAAACCGCCAAACCCCATTTCCTTCAAGCGATCAATCTGCCACAAAAGCTCCTCCTGTTCCAATACGGTATTCCAGGCCCAGAAAGGCGCTCCACGGTATTGCACTGATGGATTCGCAAACTCCTCCTGCTCCAGCTTTTTCTTTTTGTTTCTGTTATAAAACATTTATGTAATCTCCTTCAGCTTTTTCCATTTATTCGTTCTGCATAATGCAACTACTTTATTTATACGGTATTCCAGCATTTTATTCAATGAACAGGTTTTTCCATTTCTTGCACTGTATTGACATACGATGATACACATTTGATTTTGTCTGAAAAATATGGTATAAATTTAATATGTAAATTCCCGTAAAGGAGGTTTCCAAAATGGTTCCACATAAATATTGTATTAAGGCTGAAAGATTATTAAATGACAGAATTGTCTATACACATATTACACTGCATCATGAAGATCCAGGATTGCATTATCACAATTTTATTGAGTTCTTTTACGTATTGGATGGAGAATGTACGCACCTGCTGGACCAGGAATCAAGAACAATCATCAGCGGAGACTGCTGTTTATTAACTCCGAATAATGTTCACGCCTTTGAAAACACCAGCAGCTCCTTTCTGCACCGGGATATTCTCTTTCAAACAGATTATTTCAAGTCGATCTGCAATGTTTATTCCCCTGAATTGTACGATAGATTTGTTTCTGGTGCACTGTGCAATCAGTTAAAAATGACAAGTGAGCAGCTAAACCAGCTGGAACAACTGATTCAGCCTATTGCTCTGAATCCTGATATCCAGGATAATACTTACGCCGGCGCTATCTGTACCTATATCATAACCGCCTTTTTAAGCCAGCAGCTTGATCAACAGCTGCAGTATCCTGTCTGGATCACCAAGCTGCTGTCCCTTTTATCCGCTCCTGAAAATTTTACGATTGACCAACAAGTACTCCTCCACTCTTTTCCTTACAGCAAGGAATATATTTGCAGAACCTTTAAAAAGCTGATCGGCATGACCATTACCGATTATTTCAACGAGCAGAAGATGAAATACGCGTATACATTACTGCAGTCATCTTCCTACTCTATTGAACAGATATGCGAACGTATCAATTTTAACAATGTGTCCTATTTTTATCGTTTATTTAAAAAAACGTTTCAAATAACGCCGCGAAAAATACGCACAGAAAAAATATCACAAAAAAACTGAAGACAGGGACGCATCCGCTGTTCTC
>CAKSAI010000210.1 GCA_934434905.1 uncultured Lachnospiraceae bacterium
ACCACCACCTATGCGGATAGCCGTGAATTCAGAAAACCCAATATCTTCTCCGTCAAACTCATCTATGCAGATACTGGTTTGCGGATTCATCACATTCAGCAAGTACCACGCCAGCCGGATTTCCACTTTCCCATCCGCATAGCAGAAGTCTGCCAGAGAGCAATACCCGGAGGTTTTGGGGTTCGCGTTTCCATAGCGCAGCAGTCCACCTTCATAATATTGTGGTTCCAGAGTCACATCATCCACCGGAAGATACATTTCGTTGGAGGTATACGTGTATATCCGGTCATAGATTCCGCTGCCCTGCTCATTTCTTATCGCAGATGATTCACCGAATACCCCTTTCAAAACACCATATTTGTAATGGAAGACATCATAATAGGCATCGCACAAAAGCCGTGTATTTTCCTTCCCATTAATCACCAGCAGGAAATCACAATTCTCAGAAAATGTCAGTCCCAGTTTCTCATTCGTTCTGCTGCCGATTCCCAACGTAGAAATGGGCACATAGTAAGTATCCGTATCAAAATTAAAATGCTCCGGCAGTGTCACACACAGATGCATATAATCAGCATCATACTGCACCGCGACCCCACTGGTTCCAACCTCCGGGACTCCTGCCCAGTCTGTGAATACTCCATCCGGCCAGACATCTGACACATCAAAGCTTAAAATCCCGTAGCTCTGTTCCGCAGAGGACAGATTATGCGTCCGCAGGGTGGGATCATCCGGATAATACATCACGGTATTCCAGGTTCGCTTGAACCACTCATCCTGCCAGGAGAACAATAATCCGCCGCAGCAGCCCTCCCGGGCAATATCCCGGGTCATGCGGGCATTCAATTCGCCCTGTTCATCCTCCGTAAGACCGCCCTGCTGGTAGCCGCCTGTCCCCCTGTGTGCAACTCCGCGGGAAGTGGATAGTCCATACTCAGCGATCAGCAAGGGAACTGTGTACTGCTGCTTCAGCTCCGCCAGATATGCCCGGAACACATCCTGCTCCCCCTCCTCATTCCGAAAGGAAAGATAGGATTCCTGGTGATTCATGAACTCAGGGTAATAAGGATATACATCTACCGCCGCAAACAATCCCGGATAATATTTCTTATTGGAAATAATATGCTCCGTATTGACAGATACCGCATCCTCTTCCTCTGCATATGGCTCATTGGGGTGCGTCATCACATCCAGCGTCTGCCAATTCAGAAAAGCTACCGGGGTCTGACATTTATAATTGACAGTCTCATAATCGATCAGACAATCTCCGATCCGGCACAGAAACGCTTCAAACGGAGACGCTTCTTTTGTTGTGGCAAGATACGTGCCTGTGTAATCCGCCTGATCCGGATGGGATGCATTGGTTTCCATTACAAAAGAAGCCGGGTACTCCAGCCCCAGGATATAGCCCACCACATACTTGGAAATATCCCTGTCATAAACAGCCGGGGAGAATTCTCCGTACACGGTGTCGCTGCTGCTGCCATGCACGATATCTAAGGTCTCCTTAACGGAACGCTCAAATGCACTGACAATTATCCCATCGCTCTCCAGCGCATCCGTAAGCTGATACATCAAGTCCTCCGAGAACCAGATTCCCTGGATCAGAAACAACGGTTCATCACGATGCCGACTGTTGTAATCGTCAAGGGCCTCATAGAAGTTCGGATTCATGATAGAAAATACCCGTACTGTGTTGGCATTCATGGCCGCTATCTCTTCAAACCATTCATAATAGGTATCATAGTCCACATTGGGATTCGCCAGATCCGTAGTCGCCTCCGTCAGTCCCATGTTGACTCCCTTTATATAGAAAAGGCTCATCACCTTTTCTCCGTTCTTGTAGAAATAGCCATTCTCCCCGGCATAAAATGACATGGTGATCTCTCCGGTGTCCCTGGTCGGAATGGTATTTTCTGCTCCATTCTTTTCCTGTCCCACTGCCGGATTGCGATTGCCGGTGCATGCCGATATAGATACTGCTGCAGCCATCACTGCCATCACAAGGATCCATTTTTTCCAGTATCTCTTCATGATACGTTTTTCTCCGTTTTTCTGTACTTCTTCAAATAATCCTGAAGTTCATAGTAAGCTGGCTTCAGTCTCTCATGCCAGGTTGGCATATTCCATTTCGAATAGCTGTAGTTGCCGGATAATGAGATCGATAATTCCGTCCCGTCATTCTTCCGGTATGCAAAACCGAAATCAAAGCTCTCATAATTCGTAGCTGAGATTACCTGTGTCTTCCAGAAATCATTTATCTGCTGCTTGGACGAAGGATCCATAACATTCAGCAGCTGCCAGGGAATCCGTATCTCAAGCTTTCCGCTTCCGTAACAAATATCTGTCAAGGACGTATAATCCTCATCCTTCGGATTTCCATTGCCATATTGAAGTACCCCTGTCTCATAGAGCTTATCCGATACCTCCTGTCCCGTTCCCTTTACCGTCAGATGATAGCCATAACACATCCGCATGGGATTAAAGATCCCGCTGTCCGGGATATCCGCTCCCTCCTGCACCGGATAGTCCGATAACATTCTGGATTCAATAAAATAATAGTAAAACGCATCATAATAACTGTCTACATATATATGGGAATCCGCCGCTCCATGAATCTTGATCAAAAAATCTACGCCATCATCAAAATTCAGGTTGTAATCCGCAGCTTTCTCATTTCCTTGTCCCTCCATGGTATTGATGGGAATATAAAGCTCGTCATTATTAAAATCATACCCCGGTGCATCCGCCATCAGATACAGATACCTTTCATCACTTTTTACATACAGCTTTCCCTGCTCTGTGGTAACCAACGGCTGTGTGCTGTTCCATTCAGACATATCTCCATCCACATAACACACGGACTCTGTTTTTCCCGGATCGAAGGTCAGAAGACCAAAGCACTGTTCCGTGGTCTGGATATTACTCCAGAAGGGACGGCGATCCGCAATGTCAAACATGACATTGTTCCAGGTTCGTTTGAACCACTCATCCTGCCAGGTAAATACAATTCCTCCGGCATAACCGGCATCCCGGATGTCTTCGAAAAGACTGACCAGCATCGCTCCCTGCCTCGTCTCATCGATACGCCCCTGATCGTAGCCCATGACACTCTCGTGTCCCTTTCCCCTGGAGGTAGGCAGTCCAAACTCCGCCACGAGGATAGGCATGGTATGTGCCAGCTTCAGATCCTCCAGATAAGCCCGGTAGGTATCCACCGTTCCATCTTCCTGTACATACTCCAGATAGTCCAACTGATAATTCAGGCTGTCCGGATAATAGGGATAGATATGGTAAGAGGCAAACATCCCCGGTCCGAAATTCCTGGATTTTACATTTTCCGTATTCACAGAGACCTTATCCTCATCCTCGTGGGGTTCATTGGGATGGGTCAGTGGATCTGTGGTGATCCAGTTTGAAAAAGCCAGCGGTGTCTGAAACTGATATTTTTCTGTCTCATACGCGATCATGGCGTCTCCCGCGCGGCACAAAAAAGCCTCAAAGGGTGTAGCTGTCTGCGTATACAGATATTCCCCATCGTAGTCCTTTTTATCCATATGCTGCTGATTGGTGGTGAGCACCAGATTCGGATCCCACTCGATACCAATGATCCAGCCCACCAGCCACCTGGATACATCCACGGTATAAGTTCCGGATGCCTCCCCGGCCTGCTCCGCTATGACGGCATTTCCATGTATCACATCAACCATATTCAAAGCATCATTTTTAAAATCCGTCAATATTTTTTCGTTTTCTGCATACACGTCCGACAAGCGCTCGATATCATCCTCATTCAGCCAGATGCCTTGATAGAGATACAGCGGATTGGCTGCCTGGGAATTAAAATCACTTAGAGCCAGGTAGAACTGCGGCCTCATGGTCGTGTAGACACGGATACAGTTACAGTTCATCTCGCTGATATACTCAAACCATCGGTAATAGGTATCATAGGATATGGTAAGGTCACCCGGAAACAATGCCGGCTCCGTAGCTCCGATATTTACCCCGGTCATGAACAGTTCCTGCCATTCCCCATTCCGGTAAATGTAGAACCCCTCCTCCTCTGCCTTAAAGCGATAGCTGACGCCGGACGAAGGATCTGTATATTGCTCCGCTCCACTGCCGGACGCTGCACCCTCCTCCTTTTTTGCCGTAAAAAAGGATAATCCGTGTACTCCAAACCGCTCCAGAACACCAATCTGGGCAAGGATAAACAAAACAACCAATGTTGCAACAACAGCTGCGACTGTTTTTTTCACTGCTCCAGCTCCTTTCTCTTAATCTTTCCCCATGTTTTTCTAAGCTTACGGTACTTGACAAGCCCTTCCACACGGAAAATCGTAATCATCTGCCGATATCCGAAATTCTCCAGCACAGCATATAACGAAATTGCCAGGCTCTGCTTCGCCGTCATAATCCCTCTGTGCGTATACTGTTCAAGAATCAGGCTGCCAATCGACAGAATCACACCCAAAAGCGCCGCAAGCAGAAAATATACGATAAAGAAGAACATATTCAGCTCTCCCAAGAGAAGCGAAAAGGGGATAAAAAAGTATCCCAGTACCTCAACCAGGGCACCAAACAGCTCAAAAATCCAATTATACGGAATTGCCAAAAGTCCCACCATACCATACCTTGGGTTCAAAAACATGTATTTGTAGGAAAGCAGGGTATCCAGAAGTCCGATCTGCCACCGACGACGCTGGCTCCGGATGTCTCCCACAGACATAGGTCCCTGTGTCCAGCATACCGCATCGGAGGAAAAAATAATTTTATATCTGCGCTTATGCCTGCGCATATACTGGTGAAGCCGTACAACGATCTCCATATCTTCCCCGATGGTATTGGTCTTATATCCGCCCACCTCAATCACTGCCTGCTTCTTGAACACACCAAAAGCACCCGACACGATCAGAATGGAATTGGTCGCCCCCCAGCTCACACGGCCGGAGAGGAAGGAGCGGTAATACTCCACAATCTGAAATCTTTCGATCATTTTGGGCGGCATGGAAAAATCATAAAACTTACCGTCCCGTATTTTGGCTCCGTTGGCGATCCGCACAAGTCCTCCCGCCACGATGGTATCCGTATTTTTTAAGAATTCCACTGACAGCTTTAATAACGCATCTGTTTCAATACGTGAGTCCGCATCCAGACAGGCGAACAAGGGATAGGAGGACGCATTGATCCCTGCGTTTAAAGCGTCCGATTTTCCGCCGTTTTCCTTATCTACATACAGCAGATTCGGATATTTTATATTACAGTATACACCTCTTACCTTTTGTGTGGGTATTGATACCCGGACAGCAGTCTCAATCTTATAAAGTTCAAATGCCTCTATGATCAATTCATGAGTTCGGTCAGTGGAGCCATCATTGACCACCACGATTTCAAATTCCGGATAGTCTATTTTCATCAGAGAGCGGATGTTCTGTACAATATTCTCCTCCTCGTTATTGGCCGGTATCAAAAGCGATATGGGCAAGAGGTTCTCACTGGATACATATCTGCCATAGTCGTTGGAGCGCCTCTGTCTGGCAGCTTGGCGCACCCGCACAAAGGAAATGATAAGCTGCAGAATGTAAATAAGGGAGAGTGTGATGGTAAAGGCCATACAAAAGTAATTAAAGAACGAAATCATCGCCCGCATGATCTGCATAAAACTCATTTTGCATTCCCCCTCACATCAACTTTTCGGTATAACGAATATTTCACTGCATCTGCTGCATATTTATCGTAGCCGCCCAGAATATCTTCCAGTTCCCGGATTCCGACATTCATTTTCAAAAGTGCGTCTGCCGCTGCCTGGCGCACCCACCACTCCTGGTCACCCGCAGCTTCCTTAACAGCCGCAATGGCTGCCGGAGAGCGCAGCAGGCTCAATCCCTTAACGGCATAAGAACGGACTACCCACTCGCGATCCTTTGATGCCACAATAAGAATATGTTCATTCTTCGGTTTTGCAAGATCCCCGAGAGCCTTGACACAGGCAATCCTCATATTTAC
>CAKSAI010000211.1 GCA_934434905.1 uncultured Lachnospiraceae bacterium
CTCATACATCTCATCTTCCGTGGGAGCTTCATTCTCGTCCATATTTAACCACTCCTCCGAAAGGGTGTTCAGCTTCTTCTGATAAGAAGCAAAAGCAGGCTCAAAAATTTTCATCTGCCTATAGGATACCGTCACCACGTAGGAATTATCTTCCTGCTCCTCTGCTTCACCCACTGTATAATCAGCCTTCTTAAACATATTTGCAAATACTGCACGGTATTCCGCTTGCAGCTCTTCTGACATGTCGGCCTCTTCCACCAGCTGTGCAAGCTCTGCGTCCAGCCCGGATTCATACAGAGCCTCCGCCTCTTCCTTCGTTCCAATCTTCTGCTTCACGATCCCGGTGGAATCATTCTTATAAGAATTATCCAGCAGCGCCTTGATATATGCGCTGGCACTGGCTTCCTTTTTTGCGCGGGCATATTTCACTACACCTTCAATCTTCCTTGAAGATCCACCGCTTTGTCTCGCTGCTCTATCTGCCGCATCAATTCTGCTCCAACTCTTCTCTGTATCACATCCAAGAATTCCCGCAAGAACTGCCACGACAACTAAAGCCATCACAATGACACCTTTTACTCTAGACTTCTCCGTTTTTTCTCCCATCCCATTTTCTCCCTTTCGTTAATAAATTTTTACTTTCGTCCATTATAACAATACTTTTGTATTTTGTAAATACCACATTTGCATTTACACTATTGAAAAATAACTTTAATTATACGTATGTTTTACGCTCCAAACCGACGTATAATTTCCTTAGGAATACACAGCATGATCCAAGGAAGTTACCATTCACAGCCACAGATAAATCCATCATCAGAATCGTCGAGCTTGCTCGTAAGAGGCTGATGTGCGATTTAGCTGTGACTGGAATCAGGAACCTCCACCCACATAAGCAAAACAGAGCGCTGCGCAGCAGCAACAGACAGCTCTGCTGGCTGGTTTTGCGCATGTCGGTGGAGGGAACTGTGAATGGGTAACCCGAAAAAATGTACTGCAACAAAGCAATCCATGAATCAGAATCCCCCAAGGAGGGCACCCCATGTTCGGCGATACCATTAAAAATTTACGGCTTTCCCACAACATCAGTCAGGTTCAGCTTGCCAACAAGCTCAGTGTTTCCAAGCAGACCATCTCCAACTGGGAGAATAATAACATCCTTCCCTCCATTGAGATGCTGGTCAAGATCTCGGCCTTCTTCTCGGTCAGCACCGACTTTCTGCTGGAGCTTGACGATCGGCGTTATATTGAGATCACCGGACTGTCGGATGTGCAACTGGCTCACGTTCAGCAGATCATCCGGGATATCCTGGGAAATGAAGAGAACTAATCTACCTTCACCATGCTCTCCTGCAGCAACTCTATGGCATATTCATAGCCGCTGCGGAAGGCTGCTTTTTGCATATTTTCCAGAAAAATTGTTAGTTCCGCCGCGAATTCTGCCCGTTTGTCACTACACACATATTTCTTCCATCGGCCTATCGCCTGCTCCGGCGTCTGATTTTCAATTGTCCTGTTTTGCTTTTGTTCATCTTTGCTTTCCATCGTACTCCGCTCCCATTCTCTATGGTTGGACACACTTACAGTTCACAACGTTCTCTATTAAGGGTTTGGCAATGCGCTATCGGAAGAGCCTGACTTAGTCCCTGTCGGTGCAGCATCTGGAGCACCAGTGCTTATCGGCAGGCTCTCCGACGTCCATTTCAAACCGTAAACGATATGTACCTTTGCACTCAAAAAAGTGACTACAAACCAATCATAGTTCATAGTCACTCTCAAATCGTCCACAACCAGTAGACTTTTACCTTAAATCGTTACTGCAAACAGCCACAATAACCCGCAGCCGCCTCCCACATCATTCACTACTTCAACGCAAACTCCTTCATCACCTTCTGTTCCGTATCGTAGCACCGAATCGCATTCTCTGTCACGCACAGATAATTGTAATTAAAGCTCGCATAATATTTATAGTCATTCAGGCAGGCAATCTTCTCATACCTCTCTCCGTCAAACCGATATACATACTCGCGGCTTTCTTCCGTTGCGATGAAATAGGCATACCTGCCATCCTGATAAACCTGACTTTCCCACACCGTTGCGGAGAAGCCATCCTCCGCATATTCATTCAGCACATTCTCCTGGGCATCTACCTCTTGAAAGAACGCACTCCTGTTATGACCTCGCTGATACATCCGATCATTGATGACATAAACTGCACCCGGCACCTTGCCTACGACCGCCCAGGTACTGCTATCAATCAGTTTGAAAGCCAATGCATTGCAGATCATCATGCCATCGGAAAAGAAGCTGCACACAAGGTCACCTTCATCGTCATGGAATAAACTATCGATAAATGTTGCCACTTTTTTTAATCCGAAATTGCTGTCCACCTCATATATCATCGCTCTTTTTCCACTGTATTCGAAGAGATACAGTTTCTTGGAATACCGGTCATAGGACAACCGGGCTCCGTAGGAGCCGGAGACCTCCGATAACAGCTGGTCGCCCCCCGATGAGGTCTTGATATGGTACTTGTCGGAAATTATCTCCAGCCAGATAAAGGTTCCATCAGGCAGTGCCTCTATAGTGCACACGCTACCCTCCGGCCGATAACTAACCATTTTCTTTGTACTTGCCGCTGGAGTCGTGGAATTCGTTCCCTGGCCTCCGGTCTGGCTGCCCTGGCCAGAGGATCCGCTCCCTGTCGTACCGGATTGACCGGATGAGCCGCTCCCTGCTGAACCGGACTGACCGGAAGAACTGCCATCTTTCGTGCCGGGCTGACCGGCCAGCGTATTGCCTATCGTAGCTATCTGGCCAAGCAGTCCACTCCTGACTGTATCCGACTGCCCAGGTTGGTCGTTCCCTGTGTCATCGTTTCTGCTCGTACCAGGCAGTCCGGGCACATCAGCCACACCGATACCAGTCGCCCCAACCAGCCTGCCCTGAGCGCTGGCAAATCCATTGTTTTTGCCCGGAATGCCCTTTAAGCCACCCGCATTCGTCAGCAGAAGACCTCCCATCACCAGCAGCGCTGCACCACACAGGCAGAGGATGGCAGCCCGGATCATACGGCGGATCCGATTCAGGTATTTCTCCAGGTCGCGCCGCAGCTGGGCGGCGTTCTGATACCGCTTCTCCCGGTCAACTGCGATGCACTTCTGTATGATCTTCTTAAGCTTCCCGGTATAGGTCATCTTGCGCTCATCGGTCAGGCCCTGCCCGGTCAGCATCTCATGCATGGTAACCCCCAGGGTGTACACATCTGAGCTTGGCTCCGACTGCCCGAAGCCGTAGTGTTCCGGCGAAGCATATTCCTCCGTCCCGAACAGCCTTGTATTTCTCCCTGCCCCGGCCTTATAAATCCTGGCGACATCGAAATCAAACAGCTTCACACTGCCATCTTCCCGCACCATGATATTCGACGTCTTGATATCGTTATGGACAAGCGGCGGCTTGTGACTATGCAGGATCTCCAGACCTTGGCACACCTCGATGATGATCTGTGCTGTCTCCTTCTCTGTAAAAGTTCCCTGTTCCTTAAGAAGCTCCGACAGTGTCCTCCCCGTTAAGAACTCCTCCAGCACGTAGGTGTCCGGCTCCTGATAGACATAGTCGTACACCACTGCGATATTCGGGTGCTTCTGCTCCGTCAGGATCTGGTATACCCCGGACAGATCACGGTTTTTACAGATCTTGAGAATGCACGGTGCCTGCAGTTGCTCGTAAAACACGAGGCTGATCTTTGTTTTCTCTGTTTCTGTTATGTCACGTATGTGTCGGATCTGCGACATCAGAAATTCGTATTTTATATTCGCCATAGCTCACTCTTTATCCAACAGGTTCACCTTGGAATCGTATTCCTTCAGGACCTCATTGATCTCGTAGATATTCTTTTTGTGCTCGATTCCGAAGCGGATCACGGCATCTTCCCGGCTCTTGGGGTAGAGTTCCTTGTACCCGGCCAGCTTCAGCAGCTCGTCCGCCTCCGCAAGATTAACACCAAGCGTCAGCACTATCTTGATGACAGCTACTCTGCTTGGCCTTCTTTCTCCATTGAGTACCGCATAGAACTGGGACTTTGAGATTGTCAGATCCTTCAGAAGCTCCGCCGGTGTCTTGTCATACTCTGCGCATAACTCCAGCAGCCGGTCGCCGAAGGTCTCACGGCCAATGCTGTTTTGCCGGATGATCTCCTTCACTTCCTCAAAGGAGGTTGCCCTGTCCATTTCGTTCGCTATTTCTTTCGTACTTTTACGCACGTTTCATCACCTTCCGCGACCATTTTAACATGATTTTTAGGGGCATGCAAGGAAAACCGCCAGCCCTTCACTGGCGGTTCCTGAAAATGACATACCTATGCATTTCTCCCTACCTGATGCAGATATTTCTCTCTGGTAGCCAGTCCGCCCCGGATATGGCGCTCCTTCTTGTTGACATCCAGCACCTTCCGCGCGCTCTTGGCGAGCGCCGGATTGATCTGCACCAGACGCTCCGTCACGTCCTTATGTACGGTACTCTTGCTGATTCCGAATCTTTTGGCGGTTTGCCTGACGGTTGCATTTTCTTCAATAATATAATTGGCAATGTCCACTGCCCGCTCTTCTATGTATCCTTTCACGAAAATCCCTCATACATGCTTTTTTACATTGTATGAGGGAGGGGATTTACTTATGCCTGGAAAGGTCTCTTATCTTTTCCAGAAAGCATTTCAAAAACAAAACATATCTTCTATCTCTGCTTCTTCAAACGTTTTCTTTGCCATCCGCCACATCGCTTTCGCATGAATCCGATCATGCCATATAAAACGACGCAACACCTTCCTGACAGACCACATCTCCTTGTAACTCCCCTCTTGCAGCCTGCCTTCCAAAAAATCCGGCGTACTTTCTAATTGTTCAAAGCCATGTTTACGACACTCAAGAATCGTACCATCGTTATCTGCATCTATTCCAATTTCTCCGAAGTAATAACTATTAACATTCTTCGTATGTAAATACATCTCTTCCGCCGTCCGGGGGACCTGTCCATAAAAGGTTTTCCGCACTGGCAAAGCACTTATATTTTTATCAGGAATGGATTCATACAGCGATAAAAAATCCGCTGCCGATTTTAATGCTAAATCTCTAAGCTTTATGTACTCCTCCATTGTGAGAGGTTCTTCCTCCGATGAAAAAAGCACATCACTATCCGCATCTTTAATCTCCAGTTCTGACTCCTTCTCCTGAACAATAATCGGCTCTACCTCCTCTGGCACCTTCTCTCCAAGCCACGTAAGGTATGACTGTATTTCTGCCGGCATCTTTTTCAATGCCGCGTCCACAGATTCGCCTCTTGTAAATGCTCCTATACAATTTTCTGCATATATCAGACTATCATTGCCGTTATGTTCCCAAATGCAATTTATCCTCATAATAACCACCTCTTTTTTGCAATAGCATTTGTCATTCCCATACTCTATATCTTCTTTGATATTTAATCAACAATTTTTTTCTGTATTTCCTCCGGCAAATACTTCACCAGTTCTTCCACCAACTCATACACCTTGGTTCCCGGTGCAATCTCTGTCGGTGTCTTGCCTGCTCCATCCCGGCTTTTTTAGGCATTGACTTTCCCCCAATCTATAATTTTTCTGAGGTACGGATCAGCACCGTACTTACCTTCCAGATACTGCTTATCAAATCTTGCATCCTTGCGTACAGATTCGCCCTTTTCATTCTTGAACTCCACCAAGGAATATAGCTTGGAGTTCTGTGCATTTCCCTTGGCAACAAACCAGATTTCATCCCTGCGGAACACTTCGCTGTTCATGGTAGATAAATCATGGGATGTAAATATCAACTGCGCCTTATGCCGATTGATGCTCTTATCATTAAACATCATGATAATATGACGTAAAAGCACTGGATGGATCTTTGCATCCAACTCGTCAATGATTAAAACCGTTCCTGTCAACAAGCTTGCCGCAATAAAAGGCAACAAGCCAAACAACTTCTTGGTTC
>CAKSAI010000212.1 GCA_934434905.1 uncultured Lachnospiraceae bacterium
TCTCTCTTTACCTCTGCGATATATGCGGTATGTACCTTGAAGCCATATTTAGCTTCTATGTACTCCTTTATCATTTTGTAGGTCACTCGTTCTTTGGGCTTATATTCTTCGGCTCTTTTAGCGATATTATCAAGTGGAACTTTTCCCTCACCCTCGCCAAACTCAACTTTTACGTTGATATGTCCGTCTGGCTTTTTGTGGGAAAGCAGTACTACCGTCTCAACATTCGCACTCGCCGGGAACATGTCCACACAGCATACACGTTCCACCCGGTACCCCTTCTCCTGCAGCACAACAAGATCCCGTGCCAGACTGGTCGGCTTACAGGAAATATACACCATCCGCTCCACACCGTAGCGAATGATACGCTCCAACGCCTTGGGATGAATGCCGTCCCGTGGCGGATCCAGCACAATGAAATCCGGTCTCTCCGCAATCGTGTCAAGCACCTTCAGCACATCTCCCGCGATAAATTCACAGTTGTCAAGGCCGTTAAGCTTCGCGTTCTCCCTGGCAGCCTCCACGGCCTCCTCCACGATCTCAACGCCCACAACCTTTCCCGCTACCGGAGACAGTAGCTGCGCGATCGTTCCCGTTCCGCTATACAAATCGAATACAACGCTCCCCTGCCTCTGCCCGGCATCACTGTTCTCCCGCGGGTCATTGTTCTTCCCCTGGGGTGCTTCCAGGACATCACCAATAAACTCCCTGGCTGTCTCATACAACACCTCCGCCCCCAGCGAATTCGTCTGGAAGAAGGAGAACGGCGTGATCTTGAACTTCAGCCCCAGCAGCTCCTCATAAAAACAATCCTGTCCATACAGAATCTCCGTGCCCTGATTGAGCACTGCATCCGCCACGCTGTCATTTCTCGTGTGTAGAATTCCCACTATCGTACCTGAAAGTTCCAGCGCAAGCAAATGCTCCGTCATACCGGACAGAAGCTCCTGCTCCTGATTTGGCATGCTCTCCGGTTCACCAACCGGAATCTGGCCAGTCGTCACCAGATCGATCAATATCTCCCCGGTCTTTGCAGCCTTCCGCACCAGCAGATGCCGCAGATATCCCTCATGGCGCGTCTTATGAAAATAAGGGATGCCACGCTCCCGGAAATAGGATGCCACACAATCCAGAATTCTGCTGTAGTCCTCATCTACGATCCGGCACCCGATCACCTCCACAATATCATGGAAGCTTCCCCGCTTGTGCAGTCCCAGGGTCAATGGCCCGTCCTTCACCTCGTCGCCAAAGGAGAATTCCATCTTATTCCGGTATCCATACTGGCGCGGACTCTCCTTGATTCCCTCGAATACGTCCTCGATCGCGCAGTAAGGCTTTAGGACATCCCGCAGTAAATCCTTCACCTGCCCTTCCTTCAGCCTAAGCTGTTCCTCCTTTGGAAGGCTTAAGAATGTACAGCCCCCGCAGACACCGAAATGTCCACAGACTGTCTCCGAAAGTTCCAGCGGCGAATGTTCCAGCACCTCTATCAGCCTTCCTTCTCCCCGTCCCTTTCGGATCTTAGTGACCATAAAAGAAATCTTCTGCCCCGGAATGGTGTTTTTCACCACAATCTGCTTCCCATCCTCCAGTGTCACGATTCCCTTGTTAGGGAAGGCAACCCGCTCTACGCTTCCCTCATAAATCTGTCCCTTTTTCATAACCTGTTTCCTATCTACTATACTGTTCTGTCTACTGTCACAAGCGCCACCGCAAATGAAAATCCGCGGATTTGCTCTATCGCAAACAAGTTTGCAACGCAACAGAGGCCCACACTTCTGTGAGCCTCCGGCAATCTCATGTTCCGCTGACGATCAATGCACCCTATTCCTCAGTCTCATCCTCGTCATCGAAGAAGTCATCTTCATAATCATCGTCGAAATCGTCTTCAAAATCTTCCAGATAATCCGGCGTAAAGAAACGATATACTGCATATGCGATTCCCGCTACTGCTGCTACTGCACCGATGATTGCCAGTACCCACAACACCTTGGACTTCTTTTCTACCTTCTCCTGCTTGTGTAATAAATCGTTGAGTTTTGATGCGCTTAAGATTTCTTCCACTTTGTTCATGATTATCGCTCCTTTTTTATCTATTTTTCTCTGCATTGACTGCAATTATTCACTTTCCAGGATATACCTTGGCAGCCGTTTCCTGCCGACACCTTTAGTATAGCACACTTTTTTCATCCCGCCTACCAATTTTTGCAAAATTTATATTTTTTTAAGTTTTGCAAAAATTGCAAACATTTTCTTCTGTCCATAGGCATCGAAATCCACCGTCACCTCGAAGTCCTTGCCACCGGACACAATGTTTGTCACGGTGCCGTCCCCGAACTTCAGATGGCGGACACGATCGCCCACGCCGTAGGCAAGCTTCTTACCATCCGTGGCACCGCTGGCGAAATTCATCGGCGCCTTCGCCGGCTTCTCGAAAACCGTGTCGGAAAGCTTGCCAAACATGCTCTTCGTGCCTCCCGGAGCCATACCATACGCCGGCTTCGCGCGAAATGCCTCCCGCGCCCGGCTGTGTACCGTTGCTCCGCCATACCCGGATGAGCCGCCCTCCGACACACCTGCATAGCCGGACATGCCTACATTCCCAGAAGTACCTGCATACCCGGATGTGCCTGCATTCCCGGATGCGCTACTTCTGGAACTGTTCCTGAAAGCCTGTTGTCCGCCGCCCAGCACCTCCTCCGGGATCTCCCGCACGAACCTGGATACCTTATTATATTGTGTCTCGCCACGGATCATCCTAAGTCTGGCACTGGTGATAGTCAGCCGTTCCTTGGCGCGGGTAATTCCCACATAGCAGAGCCGACGTTCCTCCTCGACCTCTGACGGATCATCTGCCGTAATTGTCATGTAGCTTGGGAAAAGCCCATCCTCCAGGCCGGCCAGATACACGTTGGGAAACTCCAGTCCCTTGGCGCTGTGCAGCGTCATGAGAACCACATAATCGCTGTCTGCATCCAGGCTGTCGATATCCGCAACCAACGCAACCTCCTCCAGGAAGCCGCTTAAGGAAGGTGCGACATTCTCCTCCTCACACTTCTCCTCATAGGAAGCGATCTTACTGACCAGCTCGTCGATGTTCTCCATGCGGGCCTTGGCCTCCTCGTCCCCCTCTGCCTTCAGCTCTTCCATATATCCGGTAGCCTCAAGAACCTCTGAAAAAAGCTGTGTAACACTAAGGTAAGGCGCCTTGCTGCGCATGGTCTGGATCAGTGTCACAAAGGGCTTTACCTTCGCGGCCGCCCGCCCCAGCGTTGGGATATCCTCCGCCAGCTTCAGGGCATTGTAAAATGTCAGTTCATTCTCATTCGCATACTCCTGTACCTTTGCAAGGGTAGTTGCTCCGATTCCGCGCTTCGGCACGTTGATGATCCTTCGCACAGCCAGATCGTCCCTGGCGTTGTCGATGGTCTTTAAGTAACACAGCAGATCCCTGATCTCCCTGCGGGCGTAGAAATTCACTCCGCCCACTACCTTATAAGGTATGTTTGACACCACAAACCGTTCCTCGAAGAGCCGGGACTGCGCGTTGGTACGGTATAGGATGGCACAATCCTTATAATTATATTCCCCATTGTCCACCCGCGCCCGGATATCCCGCACTATGTAATCCGCCTCGTCATATCCGGTGTCAAATTGCCGGAAATTCACCAGCTCGCCCCGGCCGTTGTCGGTCCACAGCGCCTTCGGCTTCCGCCCTACATTATTTCCGATCACACCGTTGGCTGCATCCAGGATATTCTGGGTGGAACGATAATTCTGCTCCAGCTTGATCACTCTTGCATCCGGGAATTCTTTTTCAAAATTCAGAATGTTGTAAATATTCGCTCCCCGGAACTTGTAGATCGACTGGTCATCGTCCCCTACCACACAGAGATTCCGGTACCTATCCGCCAGCAGCCGTATCAACATAAACTGCGCCGTGTTGGTATCCTGATACTCATCCACCATGATATACCGGAACCGCTCCTGATAGGAGGCAAGCACTTCCGGATCCGCCCGGAACAGCTCCACGGTCTTAACGATCAGATCGTCAAAATCCAACGCGTTATTTTTACGGAGCATCTTCTGATACTCCGTATACACCTCTGCCTGCTTCTTCTTGGCGTAATCTCCTGCTGCATCCAGCATGAACTGCTCCGGTGAGATCAGCTCGTCCTTGGCTTGGGAAATCGCGCTTAAGAAGCTGCGCTCCTTATAGATCTTGGTGTCTATATTCATCCGCTTTAAGATGTCCTTCATCAGCGTCTTCTGGTCATCCGAATCGTAGATGGTGAAATTCGTATCAAAGCCCAGCCGGTCAATATGCCGCCGCAGGATCCGCACGCAGGTAGAATGAAATGTGGACACCCAGATGCTCTCCGCACCGTAGCCCACCATCTGGTCGATACGCTCCCGCATCTCCCCTGCCGCCTTGTTCGTAAAGGTGATCGCCAGAATATGATAGGGATTCACGCCCTTCTCTTCGATCAGATATGCCGTCCGGTGGGTCAGCACCCTGGTCTTGCCGCTGCCCGCCCCCGCCAGTATCAGAAGCGGCCCTTCGGTATGAAAAACAGCCTCCTGCTGCATGGGGTTCAATGTATCGTATATACTCATATAATGCTCCTTATCCAGAAATCATCAAAAAATCCTCTCCACGTTATCCCCTCGCATTATCGAAACACATGTTCTATTCATTATACCATCCCCGCATTATTGATTCAAGTCATTTTTTCGGTTATCCTTCAAAAATCGAACGAAACCAAACGAAAAGAAGACCACCGCTCAGATGGTCTTCCTGATTCATGAAAGCTTATATTTCTGTTTTTATCCCAATACCACCTCATGCCCGGTTCTGGCCGATTCATAGATCGCATCCAGAATCTTCATGACCTCCAGCCCGTCCTGTGCAGGAGCAATACACTCCGTCCCATTCAGTACACAGTCCACGAAATGGCGCATTTCGGCTTCAAACATATCGCAGCCGTCTGCCAGATTCGCTGTATCCAGTGCGACATCCGCCAGAAAATCATTGACCTCTGTATAGAGCTTGGTGTTCTTGCCGTTCAGGTTCATGCCGCCCTTGGTTCCATAGAGCTCCTTCTTGGTGACAGCCTCACCATTCAGGCTGTAGCTTGTCTCAAGCAGCGTGGTCTTTCCGCCCTCATACTTGATCATAGCCACCGCAAAGTCCTCCACGTCATAGAGGTCATCCTTCTTTGCATCCCTTGGGGTCCACCCGACATTCGTCTTCAGATTCGGGCGGTTCTTCAGACGGTCATCGGTAGATGCAAACACGGAAAGTGCCTTGGGCTTCCCCATCAGATACCGGGTCAGATCAATGACATGCACACCCAGGTCAATGACCGGTCCGCCTGCAGAACGGGACTTATCCGTGAACCAGCCGCCCGGCGCACCATGGCGTCTTAAATAAGTAGCCTTGGAATAGTAGATATCTCCCAGATAGTCCTTGTCAATGAAGTCCTTCGCAATCCTTGTCTCATCGTCAAACCGCAGCACGAAGCCGATCATCAGAAGCTTCTGATTACGCTTTGCCGCCTCGATCATCTTCTCTGCCTCTCTGGCATTCGTCGCCATCGGCTTCTCACAGAATACATGCTTCCCGGCATCCAGAGCCTCGATGGAACACGATGCATGGCTGCAGTTCCAGACACATACGTCCACCGCATCCAGTTCCTCCGCCCGAAGCATCTCCGTCTCACTGGCATAAATCTTCTCAATACCGAAGCTCTCCGCTGTCTCCTTCAAGGTGTCGGGATTAATATCGCAGATTGCCACAATCTCTGCTTCCTCTACCTTCCGATAAGCCGCCAGATGCGCCTTCGCAATATTTCCCGCTCCTACCAGTCCAATCCGCAATTTCTTCATTTTCATGTTCCTCGCTTTCCTTTTTATAAATATGATATTC
>CAKSAI010000213.1 GCA_934434905.1 uncultured Lachnospiraceae bacterium
AGATCATACTGCACCTGTTTGTATCCCTTGTTTTTGCATTGGTGGCGGCCAGTTATCTGTATCTGGTTTTATGGCCGGTGATGTCAGGCTTTAAGACGCATACAGAGATCGTGATGGATCCGTTTGGCTTGCCGAAACATTGGAACTGGAAGAATTTCCTGGATGTGTTCACCATGCTGAAGGTAAATGGCAGTAATTTCTGGAACATGTTGTTTAACAGTCTCTATTTCTCTGTTGGCGGCGTGCTTATTTCACAGTTTGTCACAATGTCGTTTGCTTATTGCTGTACGAAATATAAATTTCCGGGAAGCAGGCTTCCGTATACGATCATCCTGATCACCATGACGCTGCCACTCTATGGTTCAGGCGGAGCCATGTATAAGTTAATATATAATCTGGGTCTGGTTGACAGCTATGCGCACCTGATATTGGCTGTATCCGGAATGACCGCGAATTTTCTGTATTACCGCGCAGTCTTTCAGAACATGTCAAATTCATACATTGAGGCGGCGATGATTGATGGAGCAGGGGACTTCAAGATATGGTTTAAAGTAATGATGCCGATGGCGAAACCAATCTTCGGAGCGTTGTTTCTGATCGGATGGCTGGGAGACTGGAATAATTACAGCAGCGCATTGATCTATCTGCCGAATATACCGACACTTCCGGTGGGAATCTATCAGTTTAATACGGAAATGATCTATCAGGCAAGATTGGATGTCCTGTTTGCAGCGTGTACGCTGACGGCACTGCCGGCGGTGATTTTGTTTTTGATATTTAATAAGACGATAACGACCAATGTATCATTAGGAGGCATAAAGGGCTGACCCCTTTAGAGAAAGAGAGGAGAGAATGTGATGAAGAAGTTGAGCAAGACAGCGGCACTTATGTTGGCGGCAATGATGGCGGTATCTTCCGTTGGCTGCGGAGAAAATACCAATTCCGGAGGAAACGGCGGTGGTGGCAGTACGGGGTATGACAGCAATTACGATAACGGAGGGACTGTGGTAGAGATTAAGTTCTGGTATTCCGGAATGGGTGTTGATTATCTCGAGGAGATGATCCAGACCTTTAATCAGAAGCAGTCGAAGTGGAATGTGAAGTACACTTCATCTTCGAGCGCTTCGTCACTCACGTCGACGCTTGGACTGGAGGATGTCGATACCACGGATCTCTATCTGGTAGAGAAAGTCTCAGATACCCGGTATCTGGAGCCGTTGGATGGGCTGCTGGCAAGCACTGCGGACGGAGACAGCAAGCCGTTGAAGGAAAAATTTGAGGATTTTTATCTGACGACAGAGACCTCATTGGACGGTAATATTTATGGACTGACGACCGGAGGCGGGACGCTTGGACTGGTGTATAACACGAGGCTGTTCGAGAAGGCAGGGATTGAGGTGACTCCGCGTACCTCGGATGAACTTGCGGCAGTATGCGAGAAATTGAAGAACGTCGGAGTCACACCGTTTATTCATTTCACAGGAGGCGGATACTGGTCTTATTTTCTGAATGTGTGGCAATGTCAGTACGATGGATTTGATTATTATCTTAATAACTTTTATGCATGCGTAGATACAGACGGCGTAAGCCCCAGCAAGAAGGTGTTCACGACAAAGGACGGAAGGTATCAGATGTTAAAGGCATTGGCGAAGGTGCTGACGCCGGAGAATGTAGAAGCTGGTTCAAATTCCGTTGATCATATTACCGCGCAGACCATGTTTCTGAATGCGGATATTGCCATGATGGTAAACGGTGCATGGCTGTCGAATGAGATGAAATCGACCGGAGATATGGAAGATTACAGTGTTATGAAGAATCCGGTCGTTTCTGGTATTCGGGATAAGCTGACGACCGTAAAGAGTGATCAGGAGCTGCGAAGCCTTGTCAGTGCCATTGATGCGGTGACGGATAAGACAAAGGATATCAGCGAATATCAATCCGGAGAGAATTATATAGTAGACGGAAAAGAAATTTCAGCTGCGGACTGGAACCGCGTAGAGGAAGCGCGTAATACGGTATCGACCGCTTACAACGGTCAGTCAGCCTGCATTCCGAAGTACTCGACGGAAAAGGAGGGAGCAATGGAATTTTTGAAATTCTATTATTCCGATGAAGGCTATCAAATCTATACGAAGCATACGCATATGTTACTGCCCATGGAGCTCTCCGAGGGGGAGATCGACATGAGCGACTGGAATATGTTCGAGAAAACGATCAGTGATGTGTTCCGGAAGTCGAAGTATCAGATCGGTACGGATATGAAGTGCAAGCATAAGATCTTCCTGAATGGAGGTGCGAGTCCTTATCCGGATTCAAACTATATTGTAGAATTTTGTACCTACAACGAGGGGGATCGGAAGACGGCAGACGAGGTATGGGCGGAGATCTTAAAGGCAGTGGATAAGAAGTACGACACCTGGATTGCAAATATCAAATAGGAGAGTGCTGCATATGAAAAAGAAGAACAGAATGAGGATTGCTCTGCTGGCAACTGTGATATTGACAGCTTCCGTATGGCCGCAAGTCCATGTCGAGGCAGGAGAGAGCGTTCCGGTACTGGACAGTGGTACACTGGAAAATACCAGCAAGTGGAACAATGCAGAGGAAGATATTGTGATAAAGGATGGCAGGCTGATATTTCCAAAGGAAAGTACGGAATACACGAGAATCATCTCCAAGTCGGAAGCTGTGAAGAACGATTATTTCACGAAGCTTGTGGCTGTGGAGGGAGATTTGAAGCTTACACAGCTTCCGGCAGGGAAGAACTTTATCCTCGCAATGGGCTTAAGTGAGATAGAGTCGCTGCCAGGGGAAGCCGGAAATGTAGAAGTCACGTTCAGCAACGACCAGGGAATCCGGGTGGGCGTTGTGGCAGTCGGAGAGGATAAAGAAGCAGTAACGGTATGCGAACCGGTCGCGAGCGGAATCGCTCTGAACACAGTGGCATCCATCAAGGCAGAGATCGAGCAGGGTGTGATCAGCGTGTCGGTGAACGGAAGAACCGTATGCACCGGTGAATTGCCGGTGACAGGCGAGGGTAAGGTAGGATTTATGCAGACCGGGGAATGCGGCGCAGAGCTTACAGATATAAAAGTGACGTTTTATAGCTACGACAGGCCCGAAAACTGCGATGTAGAGGAAAACTTCGAGGAGGGGAGCCTCAATGTGGCGAAGCTGATACTCAAAACGATAACAACGACGAATTATTTCCCGCAGGGGAATTCGATCGAGGAGCTTAATGGCAATAAGGTATTACTCTTTGAAAACAGCGGTGGAAGCTATCTGGGAACACAGTACACCTACTCCAACTTCGCGATCAGCTTCGATGTTCCATATCTTCTGGCAAAGGATAAATATGATGACAGTGGTTCTGTTTCCGCAGTGAAGACAGAGAGCTTCGCAATCTCCTTCGGAGCGGAAAAGAAGGAGTGGAGCAGTCTCGGTTATGATAGCGCGAAAGAGACTGTCCTGTTTGAAGGTGAAAAGGTCTATTCTTTGAATCAAAAGGAGACACAGACGGCGGAGAATCCCTATTGGAATGCAGGAGAGTTTTCCGTGAAACTGTCAGTGATTGATGGAAAAGTGAATGTTGGCTTCAAAGGTCTGCATGAGACAGAATACAAGACGCTTTTGGATTATGTGCTGAGTGATGGAACACCGGTTGGCTATGTCCAGCTCTGGATTCCGTCGACAGCAAATATGGCGATAGATAATCTGGTAATCCGTAACATGGATGATGCGCCGAATCTGCTGGAGTCTGACTTTAAGAGTGCAGCGCTTGATGTGAAAGATGTAGAATACGAACCGTTTGCACGTGTCTATGCAGACGGAACAAGCCAGAACAAGAGCCAGTGGGAGTCGATGAGCAGATGGTACTTGCTGATCCCGGCAGCTGTGGCGGCCGGAATCCTGGCATTGGCTGTGACGGGCATCGCAGGAAAGGTGAAGGAAAAGAACGGAGGGGACGGAAAATGAGTAATAAACGCAGGAAACTTATGATGATTCTGACACTGCTTATGGCGATTGCGTTGCCGTCCGGTTGCAATAAACAGCAGGAAGAAGCAGTAGAGATCGTTCCCATGGAGAAAGAAGAATCCAGAGGCTATTCGTTTGATTTCCTGGGCGGGAAGGATGTGATGCCGATCGGAGGCTTCTATGGTCCGTATACGGTTGCATACAGTAAGAATGGAAACCGCATACCAGACTATGTCACAGAAGAGATTTTTGAGCGGATCTCAGAAGCCGGCATCAACTTGATTGTTGCTTCGGCAGATACTTATCCCGGTAGATCGGATCAGATCATAAAGTCTCTGGAACTTGGCGAACAGTTCGGCATAGGGGTATTTGTGCAGGATACAAATCTCCTGAAAGGGCTTGGAAACACGACATATCCGGTGACATCGGCGGCAAATACGCTTGTGAACTACTATGATTATGAGTCTTTCTGCGGGATTCATCTTGTTGATGAACCGACAACCTCCTACTACGGAACCAGCGATGGCTCTCGGGATATTTCACGGTATGGATATCTGGCACAGCTTTTGGAGGATGAGCTGAAGATCCCATGTTATGTCAATCTTTTGCCGGTTGGAACTACTGCCAGTGAGAAAGAGAATTACGCAGCGTATGTGGAAGAATTTTGTAAGACATTACACCCGAAGTTTCTCACGTGGGATCACTATATCTTTGACAAAGCCCGTAATGAGAATTATGGAATGTACTTCTGGAATATGGATGTGATCCGGCAGTACAGCGAGAAGTACAACATTCCCTTCTGGTCCTTTATTCAGGCGGGAAGCCAGTGGGCTGAGGGCGGACTTACAAGCTTTGATTCAGACGGATATTTTCCGAATGAAGCACAATTTAACTGGAACATAAATACGTCTCTGGCGTTTGGCGCACAGGGAATTCAGTATTTTCCGTTGATCCAGCCGTACTACTTTGCGTATGGGGAAAGCACAGAATGGGATTTTGAACGGAATGGCATTATCGGAGCCTGGGGGAATAAGACCCAGTGGTACAATTATGCGCAGAATATCAATAAGCAGATTGCAGCGATTGATGAGGTGCTGATGAACGCCGTAAACAAGGGAATCATCGTATCTGGGGCGGGCGCAGTCGAGGAGACGAAGACCACAACCTGTGTGATCGCTTCCGGGACATTTCAGGAGCTTATGTCGGTGACGGGCGACGCCATGGTGGGGTGCTTTAACTACAATGGAAAGACTGCGTTGTATGTTGTAAATTACAGTATGGAATATGCACAGTATATCACCCTGGAGCTGAATGACAGGCACAACATTAAGACGGTGCAGAATGCAGAGGAAACATACCTTAAGACGAAAATGCTGACATTGGATATGGCGGCCGGTGAAGGCGTTCTGGTGATAATCGACTAAATAAGAACGGGAGAATCTTATACGATGAAGAAAGAGAAAACAAAGGCGGTTTCATTTGAGTTTATCGGTGGGAAGGATGTGATGCCAATCGGCGGTTTCTTCGGCCCTTATTCGCCAAAGATTGAGAATGATAAGGAGCGGGCGGTAATTCCGGAATATGTCAGTAAGGAATGCTTTCAGCTGATCGCCGAGGCGGGGATCAATCTGATTACGGCATCGGCAGACGATTATGCGAACGTACCGGAGCAGGTCCTAAGAAGCCTGGAACTGGGAACTGCGTACGGCATCGGTGCATTTGTGCAGGATGGCAATCTGTTAAAAGGAATTGGAGATGATAGCTATACGGCGGAAGATGCATTGTCTGCAATCCGCAAGTATTCGGATCATGCTTCTTTCTGTGGCGTATATCTGGTAGATGAACCGGATACTCCTTATTATGTAGAAGAAACCGGGGTAAAGGGTCCGAAGGATGTCTCCAGATATGAAACGATCGCAAAAGTCCTGCAGGAGGAACTTGGACTCTATT
>CAKSAI010000214.1 GCA_934434905.1 uncultured Lachnospiraceae bacterium
GCCTTGGACAATGGAACCGCAATCGTTGCAAAAATGCGAAATTCGCTTGCCCCGTCAATCTGCGCCGATTCAAAAATTGATTTTGGCAAAGAGTTAAAAAACTGACGAATCAAAAATACATTGGTGATACCACCACCCAAAAATGCCGGTATAATCATAGGATTGTAGGTGTTAATCCACCCCATTCCCCGATACATTTCATACAGCGGAATCTGCAAAATCTGCCCCGGAATCATGATGGTTGCAAGCATAACGGCAAAAATAGCTCCTTTATACTTAAAATCAAATCTTGCGAAGGCGTAAGCCACAAGTGCGCTGGTTACCGTGATTCCAATGGTGGAGGTAACTGTGATGAACAAGGTATTCATCAGATACCTGGCAAACGGGAACTCTGTAAACACGACAAGATAGTTCTTTAACGTTATTTTTTCCGGTATCAGACTCGCTGGATGCATCTGCACATCTTCAAAGCTCTTCAACGAAGTCATGATCATCGTCACGATCGGGAGCAGGATCAGGCAGGTAGAAATTACCAGAATGATGTCAATAATAACCTCTGATCTCCGCATCTTTCTTCTTTTTCTCATCTGCCTATTCCCCCTCAAAATTTAAAATCTTTTTGCTCAGTGCAAAATAAAGACACGAGAAAACAAGGATAATCACAAACAGGATCCATGCAAGTGCGGAAGCATACCCAAGCTCATAAGGCGAATTAAATGCCAGTGAAAAAATATTCAGCACATAGAAATTCACCGGAACACCAGTACCCGTTCCACTGATCACATAAGCCTCCGTAAATACCTGAAGCCCCCCGATAAGGCTCATCAGTACGTTATAGAACAGCACCGGTGAAAGCAATGGCAGCGTGATCTTAAAAAACTTTGTGAACGCATTGGCTCCGTCCAGAGCAGCCGCTTCGTAGTATTCCTTGGAAATGCCCTGGAGACCGGCAAGATAGATCACCATTTTCGCGCCAAAGGACCAGAAGGACATGATGATAAGTGTCGGAATCACCGTTTTATTTCCCTGCAGCCACAGCGGCACGCTTTCCACACCGAAAAACCTGAGAATTGTATTTAAAAATCCGGTGGCCGGATCAAAGATCCAGGTAAACATGATCACCATGGATACTGCCGGCAGAATGCTGGGCGCATAGAAAACCGTTCTTAAAACATTGGAAAATCTTCCTTTTACATGATTCATCAAAAGCGCGACCAGAAGACCGGTGACATTTACGGTAACCAGCGTGGCAAATGCATAGAGAAAGGATTTTCCAAGAGAATCCCAGACATATACATCATGGAACGCTCTCATATAATTTTTCGGTCCAACCCACGCCGTGGGTTCATATCCCAGTAAGCTTCTGTTTGTAAAGCTAAGATACAGGGAACGCAGGATTGGATATACCGACAATATTAAGAATCCTATTAATCCAGGCGATGCAAACAGGAAGAAGTACATCGCCTGTTTTTTACTTCTTTTCATCGTTTTTACCCCTTGTAAAATTCTTTTGCTTATCTGTAATTCGTCTTAATATATTTATTTGCGTTATCCGTCGCGCTTTTCAAGGCTTCGTCTACACTCACATCCCCCTGGATCGCCTTCTGAAGCTCTGTCTCCACAATCTTTGTTACAACATAATTAAAGTATTTCTGCTGCGGAAGAATCCTATTGTAGGTTACGGACTCATAAACCGCTTCCAGGTTCTGGGGCATAGAACGCTCCTCCTTCGGAACAGACAGACGTTCTTCCTTCTCGGAGAGACGAGGGGAAATATATGGGTAATTTTTCAGTTCATCCCCAGTTCTCTTTTTCGTCAGGAACTTAATAAGCGCCCATGCCGCTTCCTGTGATTTACTGTCCTTATGGATTCCAAATGCGTTCACGGAAAGTTCTCCGGTTCGGTTGCCATTCACCGTCGGGAGAAGCACAACGTCCCAGTTCAGATCCGCCACCTTAGACATTTCTCCCCATTCTTTTACATGTCCGCCATACAGCATAGCTGTTTTCTTTCCGGTAAAACCGCCCAGATCCTGCTCCCCAGTTACATAAGACACCTTATTGTCTCCGTACATTTTATCCATATACTGCTGGAAACCAGCTTTTGCTTCCGGTGTATCCAATGTAACAAATCCCTCCTCATTCATGATCTCCCCGCCAGCCTGACGAATATGGATCAGCCATTCGCCCCACCAGCCGATGGTAGAATAGCATCCCCACTGAGAGTACTCCCCGCCGACCTTCACGCTTAATTTCTTTGCCGCATCCATAAAATTATCATAGGTCCAGTCATCCTGGGGGTATGTGATCTGTGCATTTGCCGGATTTGCATTATACATGTCAAAAAGTGTTTTATTATAATATAACAGCGAGGTATTAAAGAAGTTTGGCATATAATACGTTTTTCCATCCTGCTTTAATTCATTCATAATTTCCGGCATAAAGTCATCGATATCTACCTCTTCCTTATCCCGCTGGATCAGATCATCCAGAGGCACCAGATATTTGTACTGACTTAAAATATGTACGTCTCCGCCTACAATGATATCGGGCGGCGTACCGGCCGCCATCATGTTGTCCTGCTTGCCCTGGATCTGCCCGCCCCCAACCGGAATCGGGTTTACCGTATATCCTTCTTCGGCATATTCTTTTTCAAATTCTCCGAACCACTGCTTGTACAGATCCAGATCGGCATTTTCCACAACTATCGTTACCTGTGTACCGTCAGAACCACTGTTTTTATCCTTGCCGCCACCACAGGCGGCAAGGGAAAGCACCATACTTACGCTAAGAATAAGCGCCATTATTTTTGCTCTTCTTTTCATCCTTTTATTTACGGCGCTTTGCCGCTTGTGTTCCTGCAAAGCGCCGTAACCCTCCTTCACTATTACTTTTTAACTCTTATGGCTGTTCGTCAACTAACATAATTCCGTCTAAGGTCACACTCTTTTCTGCGCCATAGCCAATACCGATCTCAAAGAACAATTTGAGATCCTTTCCGATAAACTTCTCAGCGGGAACCCCCTTTTCTGCTGCCAGCGCCTGCAGATCAAAGTATACGTCATATCCGCCGCCAGGTCTTTCCACCTTGTACAAATTCTGTCCTTCAATTTTAAATCCAACCCATTCCCCATTTTGATTCAGAATCTCAATGGTAAATCCGCCATCCCAGGCCGCCTGGAAGGAGCTAATGCCAAATTTTACCACATGCTTCTCTGAGGTATTCAGTGTAAGGAACTTGTTCGTTTTTGCAAAATCGCCGTTGGCTTCCGCCTTTGTGAGTGTCATTGTGTTATTGGCGATCACCACACTTCCTGCGGCTGCATCCGGATGAGACCAGTTATTCTCTGAGAAGTCATCGATCACATCCTTATTTGGTCCATCGCTGGTTGTATAGATTCGGTTCAAAACATCCTTATTTCCCGGATCGCCCACAAACAACAACGTAATCTTTGTATTGACGCCAAAGCCCTGCTCGAATGAAGAATCCTCTGCCTGCATATCAATATAATGCTTTCCAAGCTCTTTATGGAATTCATATTTCTTTCCGTCATTTACCTGAAGCACCAGATCACAGTCAGCTGACACCATATCAACTACCAGCCAACGCTGTTCCATGGTATTTAAAACTGCATTGTAACTGATTGAGCCATAGCCCGGTTGTGTTCCTCCTACGGTAAATATTCCCGTATTGTTTTCTACAGTGAGCGTGATTGGCAGATCATTTGGGCTTGGTACCCATCCGTCTGTGGTGGAAAAGTCAATATCCAGAGTCGGCGCCTTGAAGGAATCTGCGTTTGTCTCAAGACCATTTACCATGACATACTGGCCGCTTCCTTTTCCAACGGCGTAGAGCAGAAGCGTGACGCTCAGATTCTTGCTCTCCGGAAGCTTGTCCAACAGATTGATCTCCGTCTTTCCCGTGGCTCTGTTGTCACTGATCAGCGTGATTTCTTCGTTTGTGTCATTTTTCACACATTTTAAGGACCAGTCTGCGTCCTTTACAGAATCAATATCCACAACAAGATACGGATAGTCTGCCGTGTTCAGCTGAATCGTTTTCAGAACATGTCCCCAGCTTTCTGTTTCCACAGGATTGATAACTGTAATCTTGCCCTTGCCATCTACAACCTCCATTTTTGCTGTATTGCTGCGCCATTTTCCCAAGGTTTCCGGCGTATTATCCACATACCTTGGCGCATCGCCTGTGGTGCTGCCATTTTCAGACTTTGCATTTGTCTCAAATCCGTTCACCGTAACGAATTTATCCGTACCCCTGCCTATCACATTAAATTTCAAAGTGACAGTAACACTCTTACCTCTGGGAATCCCCTTCTCCAGAAGATTGATCTCTGTTCTTCCATCCGAAGCATTGTCCTCTGTCAATGGAATATCCTCTCCCTGATCGTTCACAATACATTTTAAGGACCACTGTGCATTTGTAACGGAATCTATATCCACAACAAGATACGGATAATCCTCCGTGTTCAGCTGCAGTCTCTTAATGATATAGCCCCATGGCTCATCTGGGTTGGAACCTGTTACATATACTTTTCCCTGATTGTTCGATATACTGATCGATGCCGTATCATTGCGCCATGCACCTAATGTCTCGGAAGTGTTATCCACATACCGTCCTGCAGCACCTGCTGCCGGGATCGCCGCCACGCTCTTAAAATAGTCAATGCTTACAGAAGCATAGCCTGCGCTCTTTCCAACTACGGCAAGGGTAAGATTTATCTTCTGGCTCGTTCTGTTCAGCCCCTTAGCATTTACATATCCCAGAAGGTCAATGTAATAGGTACCTGCATAAGAGACGGTCAATGCCAGTTCTTCATCCACCAGATTCCCTCTGGTATCCGGATGGCTTAATTTTACTTCAAGGCTTGTTTTTTCACCATTCCCAACCTTTGGAACATGAATCTCGATGTAGGGATGCTTCGCTGCATTTACCCCCTCAAACAGCCTGTCCAGTCTGCTCCATGGTTCGCCTTCTCCATTTTTCATGGTGAGGATCCCATCTGTAATGGTCGCTGTCAGATTCGGTGCCAGTTCATATTTGTCGGAAAGTCTCCGATTGTCAAACATATCGGTGATCTCACCCGGGTATTCCCGGAAGATCTCCTGCCTTGTTTCACTTGTTTCCGCTTCCGTCTCAAAACCATTGATCTTCACATATTTGTTCATACCCTTTCCAATCACATTAAATTTCAGAGTGATAGTAAGGTTCTTACTCCTTGGGATCCCCTTCTCCAAAAGATTTATCTTTGTCAGTCCGGTCGTATTGATATCCTTTGTTAAAGGAATATCTTCCCCGGTATCATTTAAAACACATTTCATGGACCACATTGCATTATGAACAGAATCAATATCGACAACCAAAACCGGATATTTTTCCGTGTTCAGCTGCAGTCTCTTAATGATATAACCGTATTCCTCTTTCTCATTTGAATTTGTCACATATACCGTACCCTGATCGTCTTCCGCTTCAATGGTTGCGGTATCGCTTCTCCAGGTAGCCAGCGTCTCCGTACTTCTGTCCACATATCGTTCTGCCTCCCCGGCTTCCGGTATCTCCGCCACACTCCTATAATAATCGATACTGATCTGCGCATAGTCAGGATTCTGTCCAACGACCGCAAACTGTATGCAGATCTCCTGATCTGTCTCACTTAAGCCCTTGGCCTTTACATAGTTCAAAAGATCAACATAGTAGGTTCCTGCATATCTTGCAGTAAGAACAAGTTCTTCATCAATCATCTCGCCGTTTGCGTCCGGATGGCTCAGTTTAAGCTCAAAACGCGTTCCCTCACCGTCCCCAACATTTGTTACCAGAAACTCAATATAAGGATATTTTGATGCATTCACATGCTGAAACCTTCTGCTCATCATGCTCCAGGGTTCGCCCGTAC
>CAKSAI010000215.1 GCA_934434905.1 uncultured Lachnospiraceae bacterium
GAAATCAAGAATTAAAATGAAATATATCATTTGCTATGATATCGGAACATCCGGGATAAAGTGCGGCTTGTTCGACAGTGATTTGAACTGCCGCATTATTACCCGCTGCAATTATGAGGTGAAGATGTCTGCCGACAAGACGGCGGAAGTGGATCCAAAGGCCTATATAGAAGGAATTGCGCAATGTACCCGTGAAGCTGTGGAGAAAAGCGGCGTGCCCAAAAGGGACGTCGTTTCCATCTGTTCCACTACCCAGGGGGAGACGTTGATCCCTGTTGACAGCAAGGGCGAGCCTTTGCATCGCGCGATCGTATGGCTGGACGGAAGGGCAGAGGAGGAAGCGGCAGCGTTAAGGGAGATATTCCCGGATGCTCTTTTTAAGGAGAAAACCGGTCTTCCGGGTATCGATGGGTATACACCTCTTGCAAAGCTTCTGTACATAAAAAGAAAGATGCCGGATGTCTATGAAAAGACCGACAAATTTATGCTGCTTGAAGATTATGTGACATTTTGTCTCACGGGAAGGGCAGTGAGCGAGAAAAGCCTTCTGTCCTCCACGGGATACTTTGACCTGACATGTGATGATCTGTGGGATGAAGCCCTTGAGATCATCGGAGTCGGGCGGCAAATGATTCCGGAAGTGACAGAACCCGGTGACAGGGTGGGAAGGCTGACGAAGGAAGCGGCAGATATGCTGGGGCTTACGACGGAAACTGTCCTGTATGCCGGAGCAATGGATCAGCTTGCCGGAGCGGTGGGCTGCGGAAATCATGAAATAGGAAATGTACATGAGACCACAGGGACGGCGATGATCGTAGCCACTACCATGAGCCGAAAGGATTGTATGGCGCGCGACCATGCACTTACAGTTTATCGTCATGTGGAAAAGGACAAGTATCTGCTTCTCTCCATATCCAGAACAGCAACAACCGTTTTAAAGTGGTTTGCGGAGCAATTCTGTGACGGCAGGAACAGAGCGGATATCTATGAGTATCTGAGCAGTATTGCAGCGGAGGGCAAACCCGGAGCGAATGGGCTGATCATGATTCCCTATTTTGAGGGAATGATCGGCGGAGAAAATGCAGAGGACATAAAAGGTGTTTTCTGGAATATCGGACTTCACAATACGAAGGATGACTTCGTAAGGGCAATCTTCGAAGGTATTGCATATATGCTGGAGGATAATATCAGGCAGCTCTTCGGGGACGGAAGGCAGAAGGGTGAACTGATATCCATCGGGGGAGCTTCCAGGAGCGAGATATGGTGCCGGATCAAGGCAGACGTGACCGGAAAGGAGATCGTCACGATGCCTGAGATGGAAGCTGCTTTATTCGGAAGTGCCTGTATTGCTGCGGTGGGAAGCGGAATGTATGCCTCTCTTGGTGAAGCGGTAAGCAGGCGGGGAGCGTGCACGAGATATACGCCGGATGGTGTGAATGAAGGGATCTATGAGAAAGAGTATCTAAAATATTTGAAGATGAAAGAAAGCCTTGAAAAGTTATATAGAAATCGATAGAGAAAATAAGATCGGAGGAATTTCACATGAGAAAACCAAGAATTGGCCTGCTGGGGATGATGATCGAAGGGTATGAACCTATTTTTCCGGGGATCATTCGTAATCAGAATGAATATGCGAAAAAGATCGTCACGCAGCTTCAGGAGTATGCGGACATTACATTTGATTCGATTGCTACGAACAGAAAGGAAATTGAAGAAACCGTAAAAGATTACAATGATCGGAATCTGGATGGGATCCTGATGGTAATGTTTGCGTACTCTCATTCAGGCTGGATCATAAATACCATGCAGAGTAACAGGCTGCCGTTGGCTTTTGCCATTCTGCAGCCGGACGAGGCTATGCTTCCCGGCTTTACCGAATATGATTTTACCATAAATCAGGGCATTCACGGTGCACAGGATAATGCCAATATACTGCACAGGATGAACATACCGTTCCAGGTATTTGCCGGCAGCAGAAACAGCGATAGATTTAAAAGCTTCTTTGATACATTTTCCAGAGCGGCCATGGCGTATAGCTGCATGAAGAACATGCGTGTTGCCGTAATCGGTAAAATGAACAATATGGGCGACGTATTTGCGGATGATCTCGGTCTGCAGCAGAAGCTTGGCTGCGAATATTCCTATGAGTATATCGGCTCGATCCGAAGCTTAATGGATGAGATCTCCGAGAAGGATATCAGAGCCAGGATGGCATATGAGCGGGAAGTGTTTGAAATCGATGCTTCCATGACAGAAGAGGTTCATGCAGAGGCTGTCAGGCAGTACCTTGCTTTGACGAAATTTATGCAGGACGGAGACTTTGAGGCAATTACGATACATTTTGAAACGCTGGGAACAGATGGACGATTCAACCGCCTGCCCTTCCTTGCTGCCTCCAATCTGCTGGCGGATGGGTATGGTTATGCGGCGGAAGGAGATTCCATGTGTGCGACCCTGATGAAGCTTGCAATGCTTGCCTGTGACGGGAATGCGACATTCTCTGAGATGTATGCCATGGACTTCAAGACAGAGTCCATTCTGATGTGTCATGCCGGGGAAGGAAACTGGAAGATTGCCCGAAGAGACAGAAAGCCCAGGCTGATCGATAAGGTGTTCAATGAGGGCGGGCTGGACAATCCGCCGACACCTTTATTTACACCGGAGCCCGGTGCGGCAACGGTGATCTCCTTCCCATATCTCGGAAATGGAAGATATAAGTTTGTGGTTGCCTATGGAGAGATACTGGATAAATGTGATCTGCATGGCTGCGAAATGCCATATCTGTTCTTCCGGCCGGAGGCAGGATTTGAACACTGTGCAGAGGAATGGTTACGACAGGGCGGTACGCATCATGAAGCGGTAACGCGTGGAGATACCAGGGCATTTTGGAAGATGCTGGCAGAAATGCTGGATATTGCGTATTGCGAGATATAGATATAGAGTAAGATATAAAGTAAAGGTATGAAGCAAAGATATACACGAGCATGAGATACATGTTCTGTCTGATCGTGCAAGATAGGAAGTGCAGATTAGGCGGAACATGTATTTTTTACATTAAAATGGCTGAATCAGTCAAAATCAATGAAGAAAATATTCAAAAACTATTGAAAAATAACGTCAAATATGATATTTTAAGAAAGGAAAACAAATGATTCGGTCAAAAACAAACGAAGGAGAGCATGTTGCAATGAAAAAAGTCAGATTTGGTATTATTGGATGCGGCCTTATGGGAAAGGAGTTTGCCTCTGCCGCTGCCCGCTGGTGTCATCTATCCGAGGATATTGCAAAACCGGTGATCGTAGGCGTGTGCGACTATAATGAGGCGGCCATGGATTGGTTCTCGGATCATGTTGATACGGTAGAATTCAGAACCAGAGATTACAAGGAGCTTCTGGCGAGAGAAGATATCGAAGCGATTTACTGCGCCCTTCCGCATAATCTGCACGGACAGGTGTACAGTGATATCATCAACGCAGGCAAGCATCTGCTGGGCGAAAAGCCTTTTGGAATTGATCAGGAGGCGAACAAGAAGATTATGGAGGCGATTAAGAACCATCCGGAGGTTGTGGTTAGATGTGCCAGTGAGTTTCCATACTATCCGGCCTGTCAGCAGTTGATCCGCTGGATTGAAGAGGGAAAGCTCGGAAGGATCATTGAAGTACATGCAGGGATCAATCATTCCAGTGATATGGATCTGAATAAACCCATCAACTGGAAGCGGATGATCAAAACAAACGGTGAGTACGGCTGCATGGGTGATTTAGGGATACATACGCAGCATATTCCGTTTCGCATGGGGTGGAAGCCGCAGCGGGTATATGCGAATCTGTCCAATATTGCGAAGGAGAGACCCGGCCAGAATGGCGAGATGGTTCCCTGTGAGACCTGGGACAATGCTACACTGTCATGTGAGATGAAGGATCTTAGCGGAAATGAGTTCCCGATGTTTTTGGAGATGAAGAGAATGAAGCCGGGTGCGACAAATGAGTGGTACATCAGAGTGGATGGCCTGGAGCGTTCGGCAAGATTCTCTACGGATGATCCGAGTGCTTTTTACTATACGGAATCCTGGGGAAAAGAGCAGGGCTGGTGCCGGGTGAGCGTGGGATACAATTCTTCCATTCCCACTATTACAGGGAAGATCTTCGAGTTTGGATTCACCGACGCCATGTTACAGATGTGGGGAACATTCATGCAGGAGATCGAAGGAAAGACGCCGAAGTTCGGGTGCTTTACACCGGAAGAAAGCGTGCTGTCCCATAAACTGCTGACCGCAGCATTGCAGTCTTACAAAGAGAAGAGAGTCATTGGGATAGATTAGGATAGAATAGGAGAGATCAGATATGTTTAAAAATGTAAGTTATTCCTTAGCGGACATGCTTGGAAAAGAATATTTGGAGAATGTGATAGAAGCAAATTGCTTTTTTGGCGCAGAAGACAGAGCGGCATTGGAAGAATACGCATACGGTAAGGTTGCATTTTACCCGGAAGCGGATCAGAAAAGAAACGATGAGCTGTTAAGCAAAGTAGGAACCAGAGTAATAAATGTCAATGAGATAGAGAATGACGGCGCACCTACGGACTCCTATCGAAAAGCATTCAACAAAAATGCAGCACCTGTAAGCGGACATGGCTGTTACCGGATCGGGGAAGACGGGAAGCTTTATTTTGTGGGAAAAAGCGAGCATTATCATTCCTCTCTGGGGCATACCTTCGGTGGCTATAAGCTGATCGACAATGCCAGAAAGCTTGGTATTTTGAACGCAACCCACAATAACACGAGAGGGTATATTACAAGAACCCTGGAGCGTGAGCTGATCCGTACCGCCAATGGCATTCAGGAAGGAGATTCCGCGAGACTGAATGAAGTCTTAAACAGCAGGGAAAAGCATGTGTTGAACAGAGTCATCAGCCTTGAGACAGGCTCCCTGGCGGTAGAGGCCGGCTTGAAGATGATGCTGAACCGTTTCTATGAATTAGGGGCTAGTGATGCGAGGTGTGCCTATGCCGGGCGGATCCCTGTATTTTTTGTTATGGCAGACCGTGCGGGAGGTACCGAGGCAAACTACCACGGAACAACGATTTTTGCCCAGACCCTTAGAAACATATGGCCTTCCTATTATAAAAAAGCAGAAGAAGGCGGCTTATACAAGGTCGTGTCTGTTAAGATCAATGATATAGAGGATTTCAAGAATAAAATAGAAGAATACAACAAGCCGCCCTATAAGACTGCCGGTTTCATGTCTGAAATCGTATTGATGAACTATGGCGGAACCAGGTTACAAAAGGAGTTCCTGCAGAAGGCACATGCGCTGTGCAGGGCATATGACACGCCTGTCATGGTTGACGAGATCCAGTCCTGTATCTGGTATGAAGAATTATATTTGTTCCGCAAGTACGGGCTTACGCCGGACTTCGTAATTATCGGCAAGGGCTTTTCCGGCGGAGAATATCCGGCAAGCAAGGTTATTACGACTGCTGAAATGGATACTCTGAACCAGTTTGGGGCATTGGTTACCAATGGGCAGGAGGAGCTGGCTTCCCTGGCATATCTGATCACCATGCGGTTTGTACAGGATAACGGAGCGATTATCGAAGCAAATGAAAAGAAGTTCTTTGAAGGCCTGGAAGAGCTTGCCGAAAAGCATTCCGGTATTGTGAAATGTGCAGAGGGACTGGGGTTCCTGGCAGCATTGGTATTCCATGATCTGGAGACGGCTACCTGCTTTGCACATAAAGTGAATAAAAAATATATCGATGTGAGCGCCCAGACGTACAAAAAGAATTGTCCGGCAGCCGTACTGATCAAGCTTCCTTTGGTTACATCAGAGGCGGGAATCGAATTTATCATTGATACCTTTGATGAAATCTTGGAGGAGATGTAGGAAAAACTGACAGGGCAG
>CAKSAI010000216.1 GCA_934434905.1 uncultured Lachnospiraceae bacterium
TTTCTTTGGGAACAATCCGCTCTGCTCCTAATGTTATAAACGCTGAGCCCAAAATAATACTGCAGATTAACGTACTGATCAAGCTGATCCGAATCGATCTCCAAAAGTATTTTTTGAAAAGTTTTTTCATGGTTACCTCCTTTCCTGTGCAGCATAGGATCACTTCTCATCCTTATCCACATTCATTTTCTTCTTATCCCTGTGTAAAAGAACTGCAAACACCACCGGAATCGCAATAATAGCAGCACCGATCACACAAACTGTAACAATAAACCAGACTGGTATTTCTGTCTTAACTGAGTAAACCTCAACGATTTCCTCGTCTCCGTCCTTTTTATCGCCTGTTGCATCATTCTTGTTGTCTCCCGGCATATTACCGCTGGGTTTTTTACCATTGTTGTCCGTATTATTGTTGTCACCACTTGGATCCTGATTCTCTCCGTTCATCGGATCATTCGGCGTCTGCTGTGCAGGATCCTGGTTGTTGTTATTGGGAATGTCGCTCTGACTGCCGTTTGGAGTATTATTATCTCCTCCATTGCTATTGGGTTCCTGAACCTTCAGCTTGGATACGGTAAGATTCTTTATCTTACCGCTGTAATCACCTGCATAGGTCCTGAAACGTACTCCAATACCTCCGGAGGGGTAGCTGTTATCCTTATCGATGCACTGCATGGTAGCAAATTTTGCATGATCCACGTAAAGTGTATAGGTGTTTCCATGTACGTAAAGCGTCCAGTGCATATTGGGAGTATAACCGGAAGGATACTGAGCCGAAGCATCTTCACCTCCCTCTGCAAGCGTCAGCCACTTATCATTCTGATCCTTCCCCATAAACATGAAACTGCTGTCATATCCACAGCTATACCCGCCAAAAGCGTCCACGGTATTATCGGTAGGATCTGTAATACGGAACAAAATGGCACACTCGGTGACATTCTCCATGTCACATTCAATCACGTAATCGGTCCAACCGTTGTTTGCACCCATATAAGCATAGTACCATGCATCATCTCCGGTACGATTATCGTTGTTTTCAACGCTTATGCCATCGTTGCCGAAAGTCCAACTGCCACGACTGAAAACATGCCAGTCCGATGCAGCAGTGGATGCATTATAGGTATAAAGCGTCTCCCCCTTTTCATAAGACATCGCCCGCACTGTAAGTCTTGGAAACATCATAGTTATTGACAGGATTACAGACAGACATGCTATTACAAGACCTTTCATAAAAATATGTTTTTTTATCATCTTCATTCTCCTCCTTTTATTTTTTAGCCCTTCACAGAGCCAAGCACCAGACCGCTCTTTATATGACGTGAAAGAAGCGGAAATACGATCAGTATCGGAATACAGGCCAGCACAATATAAGCATACATGAGACTGCGATCTGAAACAGCCAGTTGTTCAGCCGCATTTTCCAGACTTTTTGCTTCGCTGAGAGATGCCAGAAATGTCTGAATATAAGTCTGGAGCGGATATTTCAGTCTGTCTCTCATATACAATATGCCGTCAAACCATGCATTCCAGTGTCCGATAATGCAGAACATTGTGAGCGTAGCCAGCGCAGGTTTTGACATAGGGATATAAATCTTTAATAAACATTTAAAATCATCTGCCCCGTCTATCATTGCTGCTTCCCGTACCTCACCCGGAAGTCCGCGAAAAAAGTTTAAAAGAACAATTACATTAAACACCGGAATTGCTCCCGGAAGGATCAACGCCCAAATGGTGTCGGTAAGCCCCATCCGTGTGACAAGTATGTAGTTTGGTATCAATCCGCCGGTAAACAGCATCACGATCATCATATAAACCACATAAAATTTTCTGCCCGGAAAATTCTTTGTTTCCATGGAGAGCGGGTAAGCTGTTATGATCGTCAGAACCATAGTGAGCAAAGTACCCCCGATCACCCTTTTACCACTTACAATCACAGACCGAATCAGCTGCTCATCCATAAGTGCCTTTTCAAAAGCTTTCAAATTAAAGTCTAAAGGCCACAGAACGACTTGGTTTGCCGAGGAAGCAGTCGGGCCGCTGAAAGCAACGGCCGCCATATGCAGAAACGGAACAATACCGATAAATGCCATTGTACATAGCAGAATGCCGTTAAAAAGTGCAAAAGCTGAGAACTTTCTTGTTTTTAAATGCATGATGTGTTCTCCCCTTTCCTAAAAAATCCGGTAGCCGGCAAATTTATCAGCGGCCTTATAGGACAATATCACCAGTATCGTACCCACAAATGACTTAAAAAGTCCAATTGCCGTTCCAAGACTGTAGAGCCCTTCTTTAAGTCCCATTCGGTACACATAAGTATCTATGATATCCGCTGAGGAAATCACAGAGGTATTGTACAGGTTATAAACCTGATCAAAGCCTGCGTTCAGTACTCCGCCCAGCGCAAGAATAAGCAGCATTGCGATGGTAGGCGCTATACTCGGAAACGTGATATAGCGCATTTTCTGCCAACGTCCCGCGCCGTCTATCACCGCTGCCTCGTACAGAGCCGGATCTATGGTGGAAATGGCTGCCATGAGAATAATTGCATCGTATCCGATACCTTTCCAAATACTGGAGATTACCAGCAATACCACAAACCATTTGCCATTTGTAAGAAATGGTATCGTCCCTCCAAATATTCCCGCTATCCCCTGATTCAGAACACCATCTATGGATACAATGTCTTTTAAGAGATTTGCAATAATTACCCATGATACAAAATAAGGAAACAAAACCATGGACTGTATTGCAGAACTCATGCGTTTTATGCGCAGCTCGTTGAGCAGCAAAGCAAAAATCACCGAAGCAGCCAGCCCGCCCAACAATTTCAATATGGATATAAATAACGTGTTACCAATGACTGCGGTAAAGTTGTTCATACTGAACATATATTGAAACCATTTCAGTCCGACCCATGGTGAACCAAAATATCCCTTAGACGGCATGTAATCCTGAAATGCCATTACGATACCGGTCATTGGAACATAATGAAATATAAAATATATGATAAGCATCGGCAGCAGCATCAGATGCTTTTGCCAATGATGCTTGAAATCCAGCCGTGCAAGAATGGATTTCTTCTTTGTCTGCGCCTTCACAATAAGCACCTGCCTTTACTTTTCTTTATACCAATCATTTACCGTTTTTGTAACCATCTCTCCGCCTTGGGCATACCATTCTTCCACAAATTTATTAAAATCATCAATGGAACGTTTTCCCATGATCATGTCTACAAAAACCCCTGTTTCATACTCCTGCAGCGTTTTCATCATGGCAGAATACGTGGTATCCACCGGACCTTTATATGCATCGTAAACAAGGGTATCCAGCATATTATTCAGCTGTTTGAATTCTCCCATCCAGGTAAGATACGCACTTCTATAAACTGCTGATTCCTTGGGATTATCCATAAGCTCATTATAATTGAAACGTTCCTCAGCAGATAAGGATGAGGTATCTCCGCTCTCTAAAGCGTTCTCCAGGTTTACAGCAGTCTGACAGTTTTTGAGGGCAGGCGCAAAATAGATGGGTGTCCAGCACTTCATATCATAACTGATGTATTCATCCGACTTCTGAAGTTCAAACCACCAGTCTGCGTATTCACCATGTTTCATTTCCAGATACATGTTCAGAACCTTGATAGCTGCTTCCGGATTGGCGCAATTCTTATTTACTACCATCCAACGATATGCAGAATCCCAGGAACGTGATGCAACTCTTTCCCCCTCATTCAGCGGAAGATTTGAAACGACGATCCATTCTGCTGATTCGTCTGCAGACATATTGTTAATGATGTAATTATTGTTATACCAGAAGGGACCAATAAAAATTCCAAGTCTTCCCTGTGCAACATACTGCGCGAGACGGGATGCCTGCATCGCTGCGAACTCCGGATGTATTACCCCGGAATCATAAAGTGTTTTTAACTGTGTAAGAGCCCCCTTCACATTATTCGAAAGACTCCCATATACCAGACCATCATTACCGTCCTCCGTCCAAAGATTCGGATATGCACCATGAGCATTTGCGAAAACATCCCAGGTAAATCCCAGCCCTGCCATGCTGATTCCCATTGTGCCGGCGGGTGAACCCGAAACATTGTTATCGATAAATGCTTTTGCTACATCTGCAAGCTCGTTTAAGCTTTTCGGAACCTCAAGGTTCAATTTGTCAAGCCAGTCCTTCCGTATAAATACAAGAGAGACGCCGTCACCAACATCACTTGTCTGAGGTATTCCGTAGAGACCGTCCGCAACTGTACCGCATTCGATTCCCTGTGAATCGGCATAGCTTAAAGTTTCTTTCAAACTATCACTGGCATACTTCTCATATAACTCCTTCATATCCCAGATCTGCCCCGACGTGGCTTGTACATATAATTGGCGCCTGTCAACAAAGTAAATATCCGGCAGCGCACTGTTTGAAGCAATCGCCAGATCCACCTGATCTGCGTACTGACTCTGATCCACTACCCAACTGCAGTCAAAGTTGACGTTGAGCTTTTCCGTAATGAACCGGGTAAGAATGTTATCCGATGCATTGTCTCCCTTGGGGTACGCGGTTCCTGCCAGTTCACGTTTCAATACACTCAGTGTAAGCGGTTCTGCATAGGCCGCGAAAGGGCCATCTTCCCCCTCCACTGCTACTCCTTTCTTACCCGGTGAAGTGCTTCCGTTACAGCCCGTAAACATCGTTACCACCAGCGCTGCCGCACAGATTGCTGCACCTAGCCGTTTTGGCATTCCTTTTTTTACTTTTGTTCTCACTCTTACATCCTCCTTTTATTAGTATAATTGCTTTAAAAGTTCTCCATCAAAGGTATGCTCCAATCGTTCTATTACCAAAAGACGATAAGCGGAAACCCATGACACCAGCCAGTCATTCAGGTGCCCTCGCTCGTTGCAATCCGGCCTGTGTCCCCATCGGCAATGATAAAACGCTTCATTCTGGGAACCTACCGGGCGCTTCATTCCATGAATAGGCGGGGTGTTCTCATCTGCAATACATTGCATACAGTTATTCCATATCATCACGGCACAGTCACGCCAGATATCTTCCTTCGTATATCGATTCAGACGAAGCAGGTCATATACAATAAGCTCGCCGTACTGATCCAGAGCCGGATGCTGCACGGATACGGATGTCCCGCCTGCTGTGTGATATCCATATTCCACAAATTCAGCTTTATCGTCATAGAGAACATTATAACAGAACATCCAGGATAGAAAATAATACGCTGCTTTTTTTGCTTTTTCCAGATAAGCGTTATCCCCGGTGATCTCATACAGTTCAATTCCTGCTTTAATAAAAGGAGCTGCCGTTTCTTTATCTACGCACGTACAGTCAATGGCCCCCGCTGTACATACGAAGTGATCGATATCTCGCGTAAAATAGAAATCCACGGATCTTATTGCACATTCCAAATACTTTGTATCCTTCGTGATCTTATATGCCTCAATCAATGCTACACTGATAAAACCACCTATCGTACCATCCTGTTCCACGCAGTTGCCATCAAAATCCCAGCCCTTGCCGAAGGCATATACTTCGCTGTAATGCTCCGTAAAGAAATCACATATCTTTAAAGCAAAGCTGCGATAGCTGTCCTTTTCGATACCATGTTCGAAAAGAAGCTGCCACGTAAGCAAAAGCTCCGAGGCTGCCCATCCCAGGTTACATACTTCCGGCAGCCATCCATTTACCCAGTCAACATTACTTGCCCAGGATTTCGTTGGATCCTTCGGTATATAATTCCATTCCTTTCCATTTTTGTACCATTCATAATGAGCCAACAGCAATCCGTTATCCGCCTGTTTGGAAACCCAGTTATCCAGGATCTCAAGGGCATCATCCAAAAGTTCTTGCTCCCCAGTCTTAAAATATTCGGTCAAAAGCATACGGC
>CAKSAI010000217.1 GCA_934434905.1 uncultured Lachnospiraceae bacterium
GGCTTCATTCTCCGGTCTCTTGTGATCCTTCACCGTGAGCACCGTCACCCACGCACCATTCTCGAAGACCTCCACCGTAAAGTCTACCGGGAATCCGATTCCGGCCCAGGCCGGCTTTAACTGCAGCTCGCCCATTTTTAAGGAGCGCTTAAAGTCCAATTCGATCCACTCGGTATTATCCGGCGCCGGATATTGCTTGGAAGAGAAGCCGGTCTCTGTATCTCCGTCCGTCAGGAACACTCCAAAGTATCCGTAATCCTCCAATGCGCTTGAGGAAGTCACGACTGTAGCCGCACTTACAATATTTTCATTCGGCAGCACATAATCTCCGATGGCTTTCTCTCCGTATGCTGCAACCTCCATGATCTGCAGACCATACTCCTCATCTGCAAGAATGCAGTTGGTAGCTTCAATGCGGATCTTGTTTCCTACCACCTTCGGGAAAGTGAACACATGCTCCGTCGTCGTTCCGACAATCGGGCAGGTATATCCGGTTTTCTTTACCACCTCGATCCATTCATCATCGTAGAATACGCTGATGGTAAAATCGATGGGGAATCCCCAGCCGTAGGGTCTTGCATATAAGGCTACCGTATCGATCCAATAGTTGTCCAGCAGGTTGATCTCCACCCACTCCGGCGTGCCCTTTGAAGCCTTCGACAGATTACAGGACCAGAAGTTACCAAGATTGCCGTCGTTCACATTGGCAACGCCGCATTTATACTGCGCATAGTCCGAGCTTGCAGTGGCAGGAACGTTCAGTGCGATATTCTTTTCTGCATTGTAGGTAAATCCTGCCTTACCACCGGCCCCCGATCCCGTTCCTGACGCACCGTCTGAAACAGGCTTTTCCACCGGAGCCGCCGGAATGCTTGCAGAAGACTTTACACCGTATACCTCAAATTCTCCAAGGAAGATCACATACTTTTCCTGCGTAAGCGACTTGCCGATCTTCGTGCTGACAAGACGCACCGCGCTGCAGTCGATGGCGTCAAACTCAAATGCCTGCCAGCCTGTCGTTGCCTTATAGCCCTTCTTCGTAACGATCGTCTCCCAGCCCTTCGCCGTATAGGCTTCCAGCGTGAAGTCCTCCGGGAAACCGCCGTCCTGCGTAGCGAACAGATTGATCTTATTAATCTTATATGCTGTCTTAAAGTGGAGTGCAACCTTCATCTTCGTGTTCTGGTCGGTACCCACCGCCAGATAGTATTTCGGCGTCGGCTTACCGTCGTTCAGATTGGAAACTCCGTAGCCGTTTTCCTCACCCCAGCTGTCCTTATGGCTTACATGCGCCACAGTTCCGTTGCTTGCAAGAGCGATATTTAAGAAGGTGTCCACATCTTCCCCGCTGTCGTCCTTCTCCGCCGGAGCTGCCGGGATCGTTACTGCGGAGGGAACGCCATATGCCTCAAATTCTCCCAGAAAGATACCATATTTATTTTCATTGGCAGACTTTCCGTTCTTCGTCGTATACAGGCGTACTGCACTACAGTCGACGGCTTCAAAGTCAAAGGTCTGCCAGCCTGTCGCTGCCTGATATCCGGTTTTGGTTACCACCGTCTGCCAGCCCGATGCCGTATAAGCCTCCAGCGTGAAATCTACCGGAAAAGCGCCATCCTTCACGGCAAATAATTTTATCTGATTCACCTTATAGGTGCCATTGAAACCGATTGCTACCTTCATTGGTGTTTTCTCATACTGCGGGTTCATGCCCGTGATGAAGTAAGCCCCTGTCGTCTTTCCGTCATTGACATTGGCGATCCCATAACCGTTCTCCTCGCCCCAGCTATCCGGACGGCTGGTGGACGGTGTTCCACCGTTGTCCTTGAGTGCAACATTGACCGGTGTCGGATCGTCTCCGCCCGGATTATCTCCTCCTCCGTCTGCCGGCGGCGTGGGAACAACGCTTGAAGCCTCTGTGCCATAGATCTCAAACTCGCTCAGATAGATGGCATATTTACTATTGTTGGTAATCCCATTCTTCGTGGAAACAAGGCGCAGGGCAGAAGCTTCCACTGCATCGAACCTGAACTCGTTCGCACCTGTTACTGCCTTGTAGCCGGTCTGCGCCACCACCTGCTTCCAGCCATCAGCCGTGTAGGCTTCCAATGTGAAGTCAACCGGGAAGCCCCCGTCCTGATGTGCATACAGAACCGCATTATCGATCTTCCAGGTCTGGCTGAAGGTCATGGTCAGCGTCATCTTCTTATTTTCATTTGCCGCATTTGCTTCGGAGAGGAACAGATTTCCGGTATTTCCGTCATTTACCCGCTCTACGCCATATCCATTTTCCTCTGCCCAGTTATCCGGGTGACTGATGACTGCCGTCGTTCCCTTCGAAGCAAGTGCGACATTGACCGTTTTCGGTGTGTCCGGCGCTTTTACGCCATATACTTCAAACTCTCCCAGGCGCAGTCCGTAATCCTTTGTCCCGATCTTTCCGTTCTTTGAGGTAGTCAGGCGTACCGCATCACATGTTACCGTCTCGAAGTCATAGGGGATCAGTCCGGAGGCGCTGACCGTACAGCCGCTCTTCTCTACGATCTTGCTCCAGCCCTCCGCTGTCTTGGCCTCGATCACGAAGCTGTCCGGGAAACCGCCTTCGTAGTTGTCCCAGCTATATGCCGGTGCCAGCTTGATCTTACTGATCTGGTAATTCTCGTTGAACTTCAATGTGACGGAGATCGGCTCATTTTCCATGCCTGCAGACTGACTGCTCATGAAAAATCCATGATTCGCGCCATATTTTCCGTCTATCAGACGAACCATCTGATAGGTTGATATACCTTCTGCCCAGTCGTTCTTATGGTCTGTCTCCACGGTGGTTCCATTTGTAGCCAGTGCGATATTCGTCGGCTCTTCCGGGGCTGCCTTCAGAATGCCGCTCATTCCAAATACATTTACAAGCGATATCACCAGTACGAAAACCAATGCGATGGATATTTTACGCTTCATTGTCTTCATCGTCTTCCTCCTCCTTTAGTAAAGCTCAATCTCGGCAAGGCAGGCCTGATAGCCTTCCTCCGCTTCTCTGAGTTTGCTTATATTGATCCGAACCTTGTTGGCAGATACCTTATCAAAGGTATAGGTCTGGGCTTTTCCGTCCTTGGGCTGCTTACAGTTCTTCTTCGCAAGCACTTCCCTCCATTCGCCGTCTTCGCCACAGACGGTGATGGTAAAGTTCACCGGGTAGCCGGTGCCATCCTCCGCCGGAGTCAGAATCACCTTGCTGATCTCATAGGTATCATCCAGCGCCACCTCAAACCATTCCTCTGCATCCGCTTCCTCGCTCACTGCGGTGGATGCCCAGTCGTCCGTATTTCCGTCCACCAGCTTCGCCGCATTGGACTTGCGCAGTACCGGGATACCGTTGAAGCTGGAAGCCTCCGCGGTCTGTGCCAGTGCAATATTCACACCTGCCGGACGCAATGCTGCTTCGCCCATATAGGCACCTATATTCATATCTGCCTCTGCGATCTTATTACCCCAGAAATCCAAACCGCCGTTGTTATAAACCGACATCCCCGTTTTCAGACAGGGAGAGGAAGCCATAAGCTTGTATCCCTCCAGGGAGTCAAATCCCTCGCCTCCGGAGCCTGCAAAGGTGAATTTCGGATCTTCTGCCACCTGGCCTTTTTCATTCCACGGAAGGGATACCTCCGAGAATCCGTAGTAGCAGTTATTCTCAAATGCCATTAAGTCCAGGACATCCTTTGCACCAAATTCCGGGGTCTCGCCATTCTTCACACAGAAAATGTTATTGCGAAAATAGGAATAGACATGTGTCTCCACATAATTTCCAAGCGCAAACTCCAGCGCACTCATAACAGGCTTTGCCGTGAACCAGGTATTGTTATATACATCCAGCCTCATCAGTGGTTCGTCGCTGATACTGTAGCCGAACTTCAGGAAGGAACCGCCATCATTGACGCTGACATTGTAGCGGATGATCGCAGGGCCATTCTTCCATTGCATACACAAAAGGAAGCCTCCCGCATTGTCATGAGAATAATTATACTGTAGTATGGTCCCAGAGCAGCCGCCGTCAATATCGAAGCCCTGGCCGTCCATGCTGGCTCCCTGTCCGTAGCTCTCGTTGTACTGGATCAGGCAGTCCTCCGACCAGATATTCCAGATACCGGCATAAGCATTCGTCATATCCTCGCTGCGTCCGTTGTTGGCTGCCACATTGTACTCGATCAGGCCGCCCCGGTCATTGAAGAGGATGATGCCGTCACCCCAGCAGTTCGATACATGATTGCCGCGGATCACCATACCCTCACATTTCTTATTTTCCTTAAAGCTGGTCATGGCTCCACCGAGTGCGATACCGAGCAGCGTGCAGCGATCCACCTTGTTGTTCTCGATCAGGACATCTTTTAAGATGATATCGTTGCTGTCCGGATTGGCATTGCTTCTGGCGCGGACGATGATTCCGCCATACCAGTGCTTGTCTTCACCATTTATCAGACTGCTTGTCTTACTCTCCTTGGAGTCCACATCATGTACATAGCAGTTTCGGATGGTAATCCCTTCTATGCTTTGGTTGACCGCTATGATACTGATTCCCCGGTGATACGTCCTCTCATCTCCGGCATTGGTCACTTCCAGATTGCGGATCTCCACAAAGCTGATGTCTTCTCCGCTGACAGCGGCATTGACAATGCCCGCGCCGTCAATACACGGCTTGTTGTCTCCCTCTCCATACATACCAAAGACAATGGGAGCTTCCTTCGTCCCGGAATCCCGAATCGTCAGGGTGCCTACCCAACGGCAATCCTTCTTGAAGAGTACCTGATCTCCGGGTTCTAAGGAAAGTTCATCTACCTGCCCCAACGTCTTTAACGGCTTGTCCGGCGATGTGCCGGGGTAATCATCCCTGTCCGCTTCCGCATCAACATAATAGGTAGTCCCTTTTGCACCGGAATTCTCATCTGTCGTTGTATTGACTTCCCGTACAGAACCCAGCCCATACACCGCCAGAGCTACACCGCCTGCAAGCAGAAGTACAAGAACGACAGTAATCAATGCAAGTACCTTTTTGCTCATAGTCTTTCTCCTCTCTCGAAATATCTATCCCTTGATCCCGGAAGAAGTGATACCCTCCACCAGCTGCTTCTGACACAGGAAGAACACGATAAATACAGGGATCATAATGATCAGGGTTGCCGCATTCACCACCGGAACCAGCTTGATGGATGTTCCGGGGAACACATACTCAAAACCGTTAAACAGCGGCATGATAAGCGGAAACTTCTCCTTGGACAGATACATATACGGTGTCATAAAATCACCCCAGTTTGTATTGAACAGGTTAAATGCCACAATTGCTAAAAGCGGCTTGGAAAGCGGCAGGGCAATGTGGGTGATCAGCTTGGTCTGTGAACATCCGTCAAGGGTAGCCGCCTCCAGAAGGGAGGTCGGCAGAGTACTTAAGAACTGGCGGCACAGGAAGATATTGTACGCATTCCCGGCAATCGCCTCAAACACCCAGATCCAGAAGGTATCTGTGATCCCCACCCGCGTAAACATGATATACTGCGGTATCTGCGTCGCAAAGCCCGGAACCATCATTACCGTAAGCACAAGGAAGAATAGAAGCTTACACCCCGGTGCCTGCAGCTTCGCCAGTGCATAGCCATAGAGAAAGCAAAACACGGTGCCCAGTGTCACGCTGATTCCAAGGATAATAGCAGAGTTCTTCAGGTATTTCCAGAACGGGATCATCGTAACCGCATACTTAAAGTTGATCCAGTCGAAGTTCTTCGGCAACAGGATCGCCGGTGTGGAATACACATTCCGAATTGCGTTAATAAACGTATAATAGATTGGAAATAATGAAACAAATGCCACCATAATACATATGACATAGATC
>CAKSAI010000218.1 GCA_934434905.1 uncultured Lachnospiraceae bacterium
CAAAATATTTAGAAAAGCTTGGTCTTTCACCGCGCTGCGGCATTGCAAAAACCGGTGTCACCGCGGATATAAAGGGCAGCGACGGAAAAACAATACTGCTCCGCGCGGACATGGACGCACTGCCGGTAACGGAGCAAACCGGGCTTTCCTATGCATCGGAAAACAGCGGTGTTATGCACGCATGCGGTCACGACGCCCATATGACCATTGCCCTGGGAGCTGCCCGGTATTTCAAGCAGATGGAAGCCTCCTTCTTCGGCTGCGTCCGTATCTTCTTCCAGCCTGCGGAGGAGACCATCGGCGGTGCAGCACGGATGATAGCGCAAGGCTGTATGGAGCATCCGCCGGTAGATTACTGTATCGGTCTGCACATGGCTCCTTATCTGGAAACAGGAACCATTGAGACCAGATACGGCAAGCTCTATGCCGCCTCCGATGAGGTAGGTATCACGCTTCATGGACGAAGCTGCCACGGCGCATACCCGGAGTCCGGCGTGGATGCCATCGTCATGGCCGCTGCCCTGATCTCCTCTCTTCAGACCATCGCCAGCCGCAATGTCTCCCCGCTGGATCAATATGTCCTGACCCTGGGAACCATCCGAGGCGGAAACGCCCACAATATCATCGCGGACAGTGTGGATCTGACCGGAGCCCTGCGCACCACAGCTCCTGCTACCCGCTCCCGCGTCAAGGAACTGATCCGACAACAGGTACAGGGAATTGCAGACAGCTTCGGCGGAACCGGACTTGTAACCTTTTCACCGGGATACGACGCGCTGATCAACTCCGATGCGCTGGTGGATAAGCTGCGGGAGGCTGCAATTCCCATTCTCGGTAAGGAACATGTGCTCTGGAAAGAATCACCCGGCATGGGCGTAGAGGACTTCTCCTCCTTCCTTGGCAAATCCCCAGGCGTCTTCTACCACCTGGGCTGCGGGAACAAAGAAAGAAGCCAGACTGCTCCTCTCCACAGCAGGGAATTCTCCCCGGATGAGAACAGTCTGGCCATTGGAATCCGGCTTCAGGCAACACTCGCGCTGTCACTGCTTTCCACACCTTCGCCTCAATCGTGACAGTTCAGCCCACGCCATTCACTTTACATCAGCAGCGGTAAAAATACCCTTGCCAGGCTTAGGAAGATAAAGAATCCAAGCACGTCCGTCGCCGCTGTCAGGAAGATGGAGGACGCCAGCGCCGGATCCTGTCCCAGTGCCTTGAAAATCAACGGGATCACCGCCCCGCAGAATCCTGCGATCATCTGATTGGCGATCATCGCAAGAAAGATGATACACCCCAGATAAAAGTTTCCATAAATAAGATATACGATAAGCCCGGTGGCGATCCCCATCAGCACGCCGTCCACCAGGCCAACAACTGCCTCACGGCCGATCAGCCGCCAGCTCTTCTTCAATTCCACCTCGCCCAGAGCGATGCTTCGGATCATGATGGACAATGTCTGGTTCCCGGCATTTCCGCCCATCCCGGTAACGATCGTCATGGTGGCAGACAACGCCACCACCTGGGCGATAATACTCTCGAAGCTTCGAATGGCAAAGGACGACAGAAAGGCCGTCAGCAGATTCACACACAGCCACGGCAGCCTGCGTCGTACAGACTGCGGAATGCTGCTGTCGATGGTCTCCTCCTTATTGACACCGGCCAGCTTCAGCATATCCTCCGTGTGCTCCTCCATGATAACATCGATGATATCATCCACCGTGATGATACCGAGAAGAACCTTCTTACGGTTGACTACAGGGATCGCTTTCAGGTCATACTTGGACACCAGAAGGGCAACCTCCTCCTGATCCGTCTCCGGCTCCACATAGATAACCTCTTCGTCACTGATACTCTCCAGTGTCTCCTCATCATCGGTGATAAGGATATCCCGAAGATCCGCACTTCCCACTAACTGTCTCTGGCCGTTCAGCACATAGATCGTCTCGATCAGTTCCGTCCTCGGCGCGATCTCCTTGATCTTGCGCAGCGCCTCCCCTATGGTGAGATGACCGTTTAAGGCGACATAAGCCGGAGTCATGATACCACCGGCAGAATCCTCCTCATAGCCCAGAAGCTCCGTAATGATCTTCTTCTCCCCGCCCCGCATGAGGTCGATGAGCTGCTTTCTCCGGTCGATCTTCAGATTCCCAAGAATATCTACGATATCATCCTTCTGCATATAGGCAAAGATCGCAAGGATCCGGCTGTTATCCAGAAAACCGGTAAGCTTCACCTGAAGCTCCTCTCCGGCTTCCTCTAAAAGCTGTGCCAGCTTCTCATCGTCCGCAAGGCTGCAGAACTGCCCGATCAGCTCCTCATCCCACTCCTCCATGGCTTCCGCCAGGTCAATGGGATGCATGTGCGCATATAATTCATCAATCTTCTCTCTGTCTGCCCGCTCCAGTGCCTCCACGAACTGCTCCAGCCGCTCTGCAAGCTGCTCCTCCGGGCTGCGTTCTGCTTCCTGCTCCATCTTCCATACCTGCCTTCCCTCTCCGCCGTCTACCGATATTTTTGAAACCTCATATGATTAAAGAATAGCACAAGCCCTCCCTGTAGGCAACGAAATATATATTTTTTAACTTTCTCTTCATTTTCTTTTAAAAAAAGTGTATTATACTAGATAGAAAAACAACCCTGGAGGTATTCTGTTATGAAACGAAAAATACTATGGATGATTCTACTCACAACAGCCCTTCTGATGGCTGGCTGCGGCAAGAAAGATACAAACACACCATCCCGGCCGGACAATACCAAGCAGAATGGTTCTGCAAATACCGATAGCAACACAGACAGCAATAAGACGTCGAACAGCAATATAGAAGTTGGGGAGACGCTTGATCCTGATGATTTTGCAGATATGACGAAAGCCATCGACTCACTGATATTGAATGTCTGCGAAAATAACCGCACCTACAACAGTACGGATGCCGAATTCTTCTGGTCCTCCATCTATTACGGAGTCGTAAACTACACGGATGAGGTACGCCTGGCCGAATGGGTGGATGGTGAGATCCGGGTACGCAGAATGGGCGTACAGGAATTCGCTGCCGGCCTGTTTGCCGACTACTCAGACCTGCTTAAGCTTCCCGCTTCTCTCTCCACGATCCGCTATGATGAGGGATGGGATGCCTACATCTTCACCCCCAGCGACCGTGGCATGTACTATACCAGGCTTATCAGTGCCAGCCGGCAAAAAAGCGGCGACATTCGCCTGTCCGCTGTCCTCTGCGATGCAGAAACGGACAAGCCTTTCGCCTGCTTCGTATTCACACTGGTACCGAATGCCTATGCAGACGCGACCACAGATCCCATATTCCGGTACAGCATCTCTGATATGAAAGCCTCCGATGCGGTCAACTGCGAAGGCGACCTTCCCACCCTCATTGGCAGCTATCAGGACTTCCTGGATCAAAATACCGTAGAATTTAAAATAGACGGCAACCTGATTACCTTCCAGGTATACGATCAGGATATCATCACACTCCTCTCTGAGATGAAAGTCGGAGAGGAAGTGGCGCTGGCCGTATCCATCAACAATAACACAGAAAACAGAACTATAAAAAGTCTCATCATGAAATAAAATGTGGCAACGAGGAGGTGTGCCTTAGAGAAAATGGGTTTGCGCGAGATCAGAAGGAACAGAAATCTGACACAACGGGAATTGGCGCAGATGAGCGGCGTGAATTTTCGTTCTTTGCAGGATTACGAACAGGGTCATAAGAAATTGGTTTCCGCCAACGGGGACACCTTGCTGCGTCTGTCTACCGTGTTGGGCTGTTCGATGGAGGAACTGCTTGTGACTACAGATTTTGACGGTGCGTCTCTGCTGCCATTGAACCAGATAACAGCAGATGAGATTCAAGGTCAACGGATCTATTGTGAGAAATACAAGACATCCGGCCGCTGGATCTGCAGCGGCACGGCGGTTGCAACGCTCTTTTATTATGAAGGGAAACAATATATGATGCCGTTCAAAGCTGTATTTACAGCCAAGATGCTTCCTTGCCTGAAAGAAGCGGCAGCTATGCAGATAGAGGCAAAGATTGAAGAACTTCATTTGGCAGCAAGTGGATTTGAAAGCTGGTGAATTTTATGGAAGAAAAAATGTATAGTTTGATGCACCGGGATGATCCGGTGTGCATGGTCTCTGTTGATCTGGAGTCGGGTGCGATCCTGCGCGTTTCAAAGCCGATAAGTCCGGAGCTGCTGCCGCCTGGCGGCCGTGTGGATGCCGCAATGCTCCGTAAATGGTGGCTACGGCGGGCTGTTCCAGTGAGCCAGGGCAAGATCCAGCGAATCTTAGAGCAGCTTGGAGTGACAACACCGCAAAGCTACCTTGTTAAAAATCTGGGTTTGAGCTTAACCGATCATTATTGGATAAAGCCACTGGATATGGCGCTTGGCTGGGGAGACATCAATCTATTTACCAATGATTTCCGCGATCCTGTAGGCGATATGCAGATGGATGAGCGGATCATCGAGCCGCAGAAGCTGCCGGATAATGCGTTCTCTCCCAGCCCCGCAACACAAGGGGAGCTTCGGAAGAAGTGGATTATTATGGATGGAAAACGCTGTCTGGTGAAAAGGACAACGCAACATCTCTGTATGAACATTTCATCCAGGTGTGTGCTTCCTACGGACTGGCGGAAGCAGTTACCAGGCCGTTTCTGGAGTATCAGATCATGACAGATTTTATTCTGACGAACATCGATCGGCACCTGAATAACTTTGGTGTGCTGCGGGATACCAATACATTGAAATTCATTGGGATGGCGCCAATCTTCGATTCAGGTAACGCTATGTTCTGGCAGAATCCAAGATTACCGGAACAGGATGATCTGACAGATATTGCTGTGAACAGCTTCCGTCGGAAAGAAAAGCAGCTTTTGAGCTACGTCAGGGATCGGAATGCGGTGGATATTTCCAAACTGCCGACTGTGGACGAGCTGCGGAGTATTTACGCTGTTGATCCGTTGATCCCCTGTGTGGATTCTATTTTGTTGGGGTATCAGAAAAAAGTTGAGCTGCTAATGAAAGATATCGGATAGGGGAGATTTACTGGTGTGTTATCCTAATCCTGTGTCATTGCCTAAAAGAGGGGTATACCAGCCTTTATCAGGGCTGTAAAAAACTCCCAGGTTTAAAATGTGCGATTTTACCCGTATATACAAAATCCATTTCCGACGATCTGTTGGGACTCGGAATAAATAATAAACGCATCCCGATCTCTCGCCAGTATCTTACTTTGGAATTCTGGAAGCTCACTTTCCTTTAATGCACATATCAGCATCTGCTTCGGCGTTTTTGTATATACACCTGTTACATTCACCAGTGTAACTCCCCGCGGAGATGTACGGATCAAAAACTCTGCAATCTCCGCCCCTTTATCTGTAACTACAAACGCCAGCTTTGAGATATTCAGGCTCTTCATTAACCAGTCAATGGACGAGGTGGATATAAACAACGCAATAATCCCATACAGCGCAGCCTCTGTCGTCCGAAATGTAATGACGGAGAGAAGAATAACCGACAGATCCACGCCCAGCAGAATCTTCCCGATCTTCAAACTGGAAAATTTGTGCTGTATCAATCGTCCAAGAATATCCGTGCCTCCGGTGGTACTTCCCTGGGATAGCACGATTCCGATTCCAAGTCCGTACAGCACCGCTCCGAATATGGATGCCAGCATTAGATTATCCGTTATCGGCGGGACATAGGAAAATACTTCTATCAGTGCCGTCAGCATACCGATACTAAACAGTGTTTTTGTGACAAATTTCCATCCAAAGCAGATCAGACTCATGATAAGACAT
>CAKSAI010000219.1 GCA_934434905.1 uncultured Lachnospiraceae bacterium
GATTTTGTGCTGAGAACTCTCAAGCAGTCACCCTCAGATATGCAATACGCCGTAAACTACAGCAGCACCAATCAAGCTGGAATTCCAATGAAGAGCGGGTCATTCTTTATCCGGGATAATAAGCAGAAAATCGTCGGGATGCTGTGCATCAACATTGATGCTTCTTTCTGCTTGCCTGTAAAGAACTTTTTGGACGTATTTTTGGGTTCATCGCCGGCAACTGTCGATCACAGCGCAGAACCCTCGCACGAGAACCTCGGAATGCCGGTAGAGGAGCTTGTCGATACAAAGGTATCCCTCGCGCTGAGTGATTGCGGGTGCGATCCCAAAATCCTGTCAGCTGACGGGAAGTTACAACTGATTGAAAAGCTGAATGAAGAAGGCATTTTCTTATTAAAGGGCTCGGTAGGCCAAGTTGCAGAAGCACTTGGATTATCCGTTCCATCGGTCTACCGATATATTCAAAAGCTGAAAAAGGAATAATCAAGAGGAGGGCGAAATCTTCGCCCTCCTCTTTTGTAATAGTCCTCTTGACACTTAGACTGCGCTGATCCGCGGATCACGATCCCCACGATATTCAAGCACAGAATCCGGAATATCGTTATTTTCATAGTCTGTTATGGCTTTATTCAGAATAATAAAGCCCTCCCTTAAATGCTCCTCGGAGATGTTGACTGGGGGTTGAATTCTCAGGACATTGCCCGCGAGCGTCATCAGAATGAGTCCGCGTTCATAGGCGCGATAAACAATTTTGAAGGCACCATCAGAATCGGGTTTTCCCGTCTTGGGATCTACGATTCCGATACCATAAGATACGCCGAGACCGCGAGCAAAACCGACACAACCATGAGCAAGCAGAGCATCCTTGGCAAGCTCTTCCATGACATCACTATTGCGCTGTACAGCCGACTGAAAGTCCGCGGTCTTCATATCACGCAGGGATGCCAGTCCCGCGGCGCAGGACAAGTGATTACCAGCCAAAGTGAAGATGTGGGCAGGAGCTTCCAAGCTCCTAATAGTGTCCTCGCGTGCCATAAAGGCGCCCAGAACCAGCCCGCCGCCGATCGATTTGCCCATGATAATGCCATCGGGATATGCATCGTCATCAAGGTAATGGTTAATGGAAAAGCATTCTCCTGTGCGCCAGAATGCCAGCTGTACTTCCTCTGCAATGAGGAGGATGCCATTGTTCCTGCACATTTCAGCGAGTTTCCGCATGAAAATATGGTGTGCAGGAAGCATGCCGCCATCGCCCTGCATCGGTTCAATAATGACCGCGGCAACTTCGTCCGCGGGAAGATAGGTGCGGAAGGCATCCTCGATCTCACGAAGGCAATTTGCTTCACACTCCGCGTCTGACACATTGCTTCCAAAGAAAGTAAAGTGATAGATGTCTGTCAGCATGGGCCCGATTTTTTCGTGCATCTTGGAGGTACATGCTGATAGCGTGGATGAGCCGTAGGTGTTGCCATGATAGGAGTTGGTAAATGCAATGATTTTGGACCGACCAGTCTTTGCACGAGCAAACTTGATCGCAGCATCATTTGCCTCGGATCCGCAGTTGCTGAAGCTGATCATGATGTTTGAATGATCATCATCCCTCAGCGGGAACAGCTTGACCAATTCTTCAGCGTACTCGATCATCGGAACATTGTAGGAGTAGACGGGCGAAAACTGAATGCACTTGTTCATCTGCTCAGTGATAGCTGCCACGACGGATTCGTGCCGGCTGCCGATATTCAAAGACGATGCACTTGAGAGGAAGTCGATAAAGGTATTATTATCGACATCAACAAGGATATCACCCTTTGCCTGATCTACAACGAGATCATAAAAAGGAAGTCTCTGACACGGCGCGATTACGGCATTGTCTCTGCGAACCCACTCTTTGCACTTTGGTGCGCTGAAATTAACATCACTCATGATAATCCTCCTTGTCATAGTCATTGATGGTTTATTGTGTTCGTGAACAAAAGGAGAGAGGAGCGGGAGAGTCAGTACGGTTGGTGGTGCTGGCTCTCCCGCTCAGAAAGGGATTATTCGCTTAATTTGCCCTCAAAGATCTCAACGATCGTCTTCTCAGTTCCGACCATGCCCGGAGAAGCGATGAGACCCATATGCTTCATCGTAAGCTCCGGGGACTTGCCGTTAATGCCATGGACATTGAAAATGTAGGTGCCATTCATCGCAAGATCAACGGACCTGAAAGCGGCATCGACAGCTACGATTCCCTTCATGGTGCAGCCCTGATTGCCGCCGTCGCAGATCATGCCGGTAATGCTGGACGCCATGTTATTGATAACATGGGCCATCTGCTCAACGCTGCCGCCGCGCAGAAGCGTGAGAGCGCACGCCATACCGGTACCGGCAGCGATAGCGCAGCCGCAGAATGCGGACAGACGGCCGGAATACTCTTTGATGTACATACAAACAAGGTAGCTCAGGGCCGTTGCACGAAGAAGTTCCTCCTCCGAAAGACCGCGGATCTTATAGACGGCATAGAGAGGCATCGTGGCAATAATACCGTGCGCTCCGGAGCCGGTGATGCTCATAGCAGGCTTGTCCAAGCCAATAACGCGCGCCTCGATCGCAGCATTGCAAAGAAGCTGGGCCGTCTTGAGCTCGTCGTTAGAAATGACCTGATCCCCGTTCATCTTTTTGAGCTGCGGGGCGAAGGTGGTCCGCGGATTTGAGATACCCTCTTCCAGCAAAGCCATATTCACCACATAGGCTTCACGGATAAATTCGATCTCTTCCAGAGGAACCGTTTTGGCATAGTCAACGAGCTGTGCCAGAGTGTAATTGTGGATCTCATGGCCCCCACCCGGCTTGCCGTCTAAGTTTTCACCGGATGGTTCCTGCTCCGAGACCTCAAATTCGACTTTCCCGTTGACGACGATACGGACGATATTCGTATGCGAGCCCTTGATGGTCACAACGCACTCGTCCGACGGGGTCTTGACGGTCGCTTCAATAAAGATTTCGGATGTGATCCCAGAGAGCTTTACATGAATTTTCCCTTCATCGACCAGCTTCTGCGCAACTTCATTGTCCGCCGGAGTAACGTTTGCCAGGGACTCCAGACCTTTCTCACAGTCGCCGGCAACCACACCGAGAGCGGCAGAGAAAATGTTGCCGACTTCATTGGAGTTCGGAATGCCACAGGTAAAGGCGTTCTTATACATACCAGAGTTCATGGACACCATAACGCTCTCGATGGGACCATGCGTGTAGCTGCGCGCTTTTGCCGCTGCAAAAGCGATTGCACCGGGCTCTGTTACGCCGAGCGCGGGCTTCATATCTTCCTTGATCATCTGGGTTAAGCGATTCACGACAGATACCTCCTTTATGTATTTTCAGAACTGCATCAAGTGCTTACTTCTTGGCGGCTTCTTCCTGCGTCTTCACAGGTTCGCCGTTCTTACCCTCAAACAGACGGCCCCAGCCGGTAATGCACGCAACCAGCGTGACGACCCAAATAGCCCACGGATAGAAAGCCGTAAAGAACATATCCGTAGCACCCAGCTCAGGCAGGAACGGATACGCGTCCTTCATAGAGGACAGGCCGCCGAGCAGCAGCAGAACGCAGCCGCCGAAGGGAACAAAGAACGGGAACGAGCAGATCGTCGTTGCGAGGATGTTTGCGCTGCGATAGGGGTGGAGATTGTTCTTGCGGCCAATCGCATTGACAAACGGTGCCACGCAGATGTTGGCGATCGTATTGATAGCGGCAATCAGAATGCCAAAGACGGTAGACAGCGAGAAAATAGCCAGTTCCGCACCGCGGGGGGACTTGATCACGCTGCTGTTGAGCCAATTCACGGTTGCTTCCATGCAGCCGCTGCGGGTCAGCAGCTCGCCCATGGAAACGACAAGGATCAGCAGAATGGAAACCGTGGTCATGCCGGCTACGCCACTCGGGATCGCACCGACAAGAGCACCGTCTTCGATCGCTACGATGGCGGAAAAATCAAACAGGCCAGCAGCCAAGCCGATCACGATTGCAACGACAGAGCCGATACCAAGGCAGGCAAAAATGTTCTTCCCACGCACAGCGAGGAAAATAACCAGCGCCGTGGGGATCAGCAGAAGCAGGCCGGCGGGCATTTGATAGGCAGCGAGCAGTTCCGCGGCATGATTGGGATCGAGGGTAGCACCGCCAGAACCGCCGAAGATAAAGAACAGAACGGCAGCGACCACAAAGCCGACGATAACAAGCGGAGAGCGCGTTTTCACAGTACCGCCAATGTCGGCGGTGCCTTCTTTATTATTGTATTCCTGGCTCGTGGCAGCAATGATGGTAGTGTCGGAAACAGGAGCGAGATTGTCGCCGACTGCCGCACCGGAAAGAATAGCACCGGCGAGGACGGCGGGGTTAGAACCGAGCAGGATACCTGCAGGATAAAGAATAAAACTCATAGTAGAGATCGTGCCAAATCCGGAGCCGGTTGCCATAGCAAACAGAGCCGCAAAGACAAATGCAGCGACCGTGAACGCCGCGCCGCTCATATTGAGCTGAACGCCCAGCCAAACCAGACCCTCAACAATGTGACCGCTCTTCAGAATGTTGCCGTAGATGCCGACGACAAGCCAGAGCATAACGGCGGTCATACCGACCTTGGAACCTAAGCCGGCCAGGATGGTATCCCAGTAGGCTTCCAGATCCTTTACAAACAGCATACCAACAAGCAACCCAACTACGCCAGCGCCGATCATCATATTCAGATCCGCGGCGTTTGCGAAGGACAGGCCAATGGTTATGACAATAAAGATCGCAAACGGGATCAGCGCCATGAAGCTTCCGCCTCTAAACTCTAATTTCTTATTTTCATTCATGCCAATTCTCCTTCCTAGTAAATGGTTTAATGGTGGTTGTACTTCTTCTGCCTGTGTCTTTTATGGAATACCCTATCACCCGCTTTCGTTTCAGCTTTTATCTGGGCTTAAGTTTTGTTTGCCGGTTTGTCAGGATGGCAAGATCCAGCCGAGTACGCTCCCTTATCTGGCATTACGTTTGATGTTGTACATCGAAAGAATAGGAAATAGGTGGTCAAGGCTTTACAGCAAGACACTCGATTTCAACGAGAGCGTCCTTCGGCAGCCGTGCGACCTGAAAAGCGCTTCTGGCGGGGAAAGTTCCGCTAAAATAGGTTGCGTACACTTCATTCATTGCGCCGAAATTCTCCATGTCACTCAAGAAAACCGTGGTTTTAATAACATCCCCCATGGATAACCCTGCGGCCTCCAAAACAGCCTTGCAATTCTCAAGCGACTGCTTCGTCTGCGAGCGGATATCCTCTGGGATCGATCCAGTGGCGGCGTTGATTGGCAGCTGACCGGAGGTGACCATGATGTTGCCGCTCTGGATGCCCTGCGAATATGGACCAATCGCGGCCGGTGCTTTATCTGTTTTTACTTCCTGTGTCATATTATCCTCCTTTACACGGTTAAACTTGTGCGTGATAATTTTTTATCACCTGTGATAATTTTATATCACTTGAACGGGCTCGTCAATAAAAATTTATCAGGTTTTGTATTTTTGTGCATTTCGACACCATTTATCAATTTAGCATGGTACTGCGCTCGGAAATGTGACTGATACGAAAACTGTTTTTGTTAAGACTGACTATTTCTTTGCTTAAAATGAAACAGGCTTTCAGCCCCTTGAACAGATTTCCCGTATATTACGCAGTTGCAGATATCCCGAGAGCATCCGCTTTTGCCGTGCGTGAAAATGCCAGCTACCGCAAAAGGATTTTTGTGGTAGCTGGCTTGCTCTTTGTGCAGGCTTGTCTTAATGAC
>CAKSAI010000220.1 GCA_934434905.1 uncultured Lachnospiraceae bacterium
GTTCTGAATGGCAAAAAGGTTCTTCACCGTCTCCATGACAATGCCATCCTTCTTCCCGGCCACATCGATGATAAACACCACACGCTCCGCCTGTTCCACATGCAGCTTCTTCGCCCGGTTGTACATGTCTACCACAAGCATATTCCCCAGAACCACATTCTGCATGAAATTATTGCGGTCAAACTGATCCCTGTAGGCCTGGATCAGATTGCGGATCTGGCACACGGCCAGCTTGCCGATGACATAAGTCTCCTCCCCCATGGCCTTGGCCAGCAGAACGTATTCCAACTGGCTGTCCACCGTCACCTTGAAGAAATGATAGTGGCTGATGGTCTGACTCTCCGCCATGGAATTGGCAAACTGAACCACTGCAGCACTCAGGTCATCCTCCAGCTCAAAGGTGGAGACAATGGCCTTTCCTTTATCGTTATAGAGCGCCAGATCAATCCTGGCTACCTCCTTGATCTCTGCCAAAGTTATCTGTAATTTATGATTCGAAAGCAAATCCTCTTCCTCCTGTCCGTTCCTGTTTGTACGCTTGTGTGTGCAAGCACCCGCCGCGTCCCTCCATGGAGACCGGGCTTTTATAGTAATCTTATCACAGGAAAAATACCGCGTCAACAAAAAAGAATCCTGCAACCTGAAAGGGCTGCTGCAAACCTGCAGCAGCCCAATTCATACCCCGATCACAGTCATGATCAATGTGTGATGGTAAGTTCTGTCTCCTTATCAAATACATGGATCTTCTCAATATCCATAGCCAGTCTCACAGTATCACCCATACGTGCGGTAGTTCTGGGATCTACCTTCGCGGTCATGTGAGAACCGCAGAGTTCGAAGTACAGAAGCACTTCAGAACCAAGCAGCTCGTAGCCGGAAACCTCAACGGTGATAACATCCTGCGGATGTGTCTCGATGTTGATCTGAGAATCATCAAGATCCTCCGGACGGATACCAAAGGTAACATTCTTTCCTGCATAGCCGCCTTCCTTCAGAGCATGTGCCTTAGCAGGCGGAAGAACGATATTGTAATCGCCGAACTTCAGGGAAACCTTATCGCCGTCTACCACGCACTCTGCGTCTACGAAGTTCATCTGCGGAGATCCGATGAAGCCCGCCACGAACAGATTGTCCGGTGCATTGTACAGATTCTGCGGAGAATCTACCTGCTGGATCACGCCGTCCTTCAGAACAACGATTCTGGTACCAAGCGTCATAGCCTCGGTCTGGTCATGTGTAACGTAGATGATGGTAGCGCCCAGTCTCTTATGAAGCGCTGCAATCTCAGCACGCATCTGCACACGCAGCTTCGCATCCAGGTTGGACAGCGGCTCATCCATCAGGAATACCTTCGGCTCACGCACGATAGCACGTCCCATAGCCACACGCTGTCTCTGACCACCGGACAGAGCCTTCGGCTTACGATCCAGAAGCTTCTCCAGGTCAAGGATTCTTGCTGCCTCTTCCACCTTCTGCTTGATCTCAGCCTTCGGTACCTTTCTCAGCTTCAGACCGAATGCCATGTTATCAAACACGGTCATATGGGGATACAATGCATAGTTCTGGAATACCATTGCGATATCTCTGTCCTTGGGCTCCACATCGTTGACCAGCTTGCCGTCGATGTACAGTTCGCCGTCGGAAATCTCTTCCAGACCTGCGATCATACGAAGCGTGGTGGACTTACCACATCCGGAAGGTCCTACGAAGATGATAAACTCCTTATCTTCTACTTCCAGGTTGAAATCCTTAACAGCCTCAAAACCGTTCGGATATTTCTTGCAAATGCCTTTCATTGATAAACTTGCCATTTTGAAACCTCCTTGATTACTTTCTTAGTTCTTCCTATACTTTAACAAATTCCGCAAATTATTGCCACCTCGAAACTCCACAAAAAAAGAACCGGTTTCTTGTCATTTTACCTAAGATACACAGCCCTTTTCTTTGTTTTTGTTATTTCGACGAAAAATGTTGTCGGTTTTTATGCAGATTGACGATGGACAAGCAGCTCCTCACAAAACGCAAGATTGATCATCTTCTCCCGCAGATCCTGCAGCGTATAAAAATAATGGTTGCTGGACTCAAAGCCCACACGGGAATCTGCAAGCCGCAATCCGATCACACGCTGCACCGTCTCCATTTCCTCATGAATGGTACGCAACAGCTCCTGACAGCACAATGCCATCTCCGCTTTCGCGGAATCATCATCCTGCTTCTCCAAATAATCCTTCCGCCGATTCACAAACTGAATATGATGATACGCGCTCTCATACTGGCAGAGGATTGCCCTTGCCATAAAGATCACCTCGTCCAGCTCCTTATCCCGTCCTTCGTACAATGCCAGCAGCTCTAAGCCCTCCCGCCAGCCGTCACACAACTGACGGTACTCGTTCTCATACACATCCGCCGGATAGATTCCGGACCACCACTCTATATCATCATACGGATATCCAATCATGCTTGCACGATAGCCTGTCTTTTCTAAGAAAAACGGAGCCATCGGCCCATAGTTCTGGGGTCCGTAATACAACGTGCCAATGTAGAACGGATAATGAGCGAATGCCTGACTTAATCTCCGCTGTGCCGCATAGACACCTGCTGCGGTCTCCTCTCCCAGCCAATCCACCAGAAAATCCCGCAAAGTCCCCTTGTCCTCCATCAGCCACGCCGCCAGCTTAAGATTCGGGCCGGGACAGCCACCCAGTGTCCAGCTCACCTGAAGATGCCGGATGCCCTGTTTCTTCAGATTGCTGATATGTTCCACCACCTTGTCAAAAACCGGAATATACGGAACAGCCGCCATCTCCCAGGTATTATTGATCTGGACCTTTGCAGACATCTCCAGCCCGCATTCCCCGGCAGCCTTCCACATCCGCTTGGCCTTCTCACCCGGACCGCAGAGAGACATGGTATAGTCCAGGACGCTTCCTTCCACGCCGCCAATCTGAAACTTCATAGCTTCCTCGCTGGTGCATTGGAGGATCTGTCCCTCAATAAGCAGCGGAACTACCTTCTGCGCCCAATCATCTGCCCAGCCCCAGGCCCAGGCAATGGCCCTTGCATTGGGATTCGCCTCATGCGCGCCCCTTGCCATAAGGTTGTTCACCTCGGCGATCACCTCCCAGGGATTCCGCTTCTTGCAGCGCGGACACTTCATCTCCCCGGCCAGCCTGGAATAGCAATTCGTCAGGTTCTCCGACATGGTAATGGTAAAAAATCCCGCCAGATCCGGCACCAGCGTAAACAAGCGCTTCATGCCCTGATACAGATAATCCTGCACCTCCGGCGTGGAGGTACACATGGCATAGAAATCCCCCTCCTGCTCCCCGCGAAGCTGCGGATACTTCCGGAAAAAAGCATCCGACATGGCACGCGGTTCGTTCAAATACAGGTATACACCGATTCCAAACTTCTTCGCCTTCGCCACCAGCTTCCTCAAAGATGAGATCCGCTTCTCCCACCCCTTAGACATCGATGGTTCAAACGGAAATTCCACCAACTGATACAGTACCCCCTGCATCCAGATTCCATTCACGCCAGCCTTCGCATAATCCCGAAGCAGCCGCTCCGGAAAGGGATCAATACTTTCATCGATCAGACTGTCTCCGTATAATGCAAAGTATGGATAGATCATGCGCAGGCCTGTTGCTTCCGATGTTCCAACCGCGCTCGCCATCTTCTCGTTCCCCAATGCGTCCGGCTCTGGTGTCACCTTTCCGCTTTCCGCCAGTTCTTCCACCACTGCCAATTCTTCCTCTTCAACTGGCCGCTGATATTCTTTCACAAACGCAAATGCATTGTCCCTGGCACCCTGCCCGGCAGGAAAACGAACCCGGAATAATTCGGCGATCTCCTCGGTTCGCACCCTCTGCTCCTCTGTCAGTGGCGCATAATGCGGCGGTTTCACCGTCGGCTTCATCCCACCCAGCTTGATCCACATGAAATCATCTTCCTTGAGAATAAAGGCCAGCGCTTCTTCCGACAGATTCAATAACGTCATGATCTGCTCATAGGTGCAGAGATGCCAATTGTTGCGAATCAGGGTAAGAAACCCGCGTTTCTCCCAGTCCTCACTCACCGGCTCCTCCGGATTCAGGCCCAGCAGCCCGGCAGCCTCCCGTATCTTATCACAGGAAGTACCCAGTGCCTCTGCTATCCGTTCCACCGGCACATAGCCCCAGTTACGCCAGACTACCGCCTGCCAGGGGGTAGGGAAATAATCATAGCTGATCGCTTTTATATCGGATACTTCCGGTAAGGTACTCATATCATTCTCCATTCTTATGCCTCTTTTCCAATCCAGAAGCTCACTCCAGGTAATGTAAGAACTCCCTGATCAATCACTATTTCTTTATTTTGCAGCATCACCTGATATTGCTTATCCTTCCCGCCCACTTTCTCCAGATCAACCGTTTGTGACTGCGCACCCGGATTCATGCATATCAGATAAGTTTCCACCCCATCGGTTCTCGTATAGACCAGCGGATAGCCGTGATTTTCCCGATTCAAGAATTCTACTGCTCCATCGCTTCCCAAAGCATCTGATGTCGTGCGGAGTGTAACCAGCTTTCTTACCACATGAAGCAAGGAATTCTCATCTGCAAGCTGCTCCTCCACCGTGGGGGCATTCTCTGAACGATCAACCGGCAGATACAGTTCCTCTCCCCTACCCTCCGAAAATCCCAGATTCTTCCCCTTCTTCCACTGCATCGGGGTTCGGGAACCGGTACGGTTATAACCGCCTTCTTTGGATATTAAATCAGCCTGATACCGAATTCCGATTTCATCACCATAATACACAAAAGGCACCCCCGGCATTGTCAAAACAAATGCACAGATCACCTTTAATTCATCCTGTGTACGTCCAATACTATAACGCGGCAAATCATGATTTCCGGTTGGGATGGCAATATATCCTTTTCCTTCTGTGATTTCACGAAGTTTTAAGTAGTCCTCCAGGAAATCCTCAAAGTTTCCCTTTCCCTCTTTATCAAAGAACGTAGTTCCCTGCCAATCCTTATTTACATTTCGATTCTTATCTGCACGTAATAACCTGGTATAGGCCTTATAAAAACAATGCGTCAGAAAATCAACATGATATCCCGCAGGAATCGCTTCCGCAGGATTTCCCCATTCAGATATCAATACATGTTCCGGATATTTCTCATCAAACATGGCGCGGATCTCGTTCCAGAACTTCCGGTTTCCGCTCCCATCAGGATCATTCTTCACATAGGATGGCGCCATATCGACCCGAAAGCCATCGCATCCCGCCTCGATCCAATATTCCATAATATGGATCAATTCCTGTTTGTTTTTCTTGCATTCCGGGTGATCCATAGACATCTGCCATGATGGATCATCCACCACTCCACAACCATAATTGATCGCAGGCTGACTATAAAAATAATTTGTCATATAGCAACCGTTTCGATCACTATACCCGTTGATAAAAGCAGCCGTCGGTGTATTCAGCCAGTCATCGGACCATATGTAGCGATTCGTATACTGATTTTCTTCCGGCTTTGCCGATTCCACGAACCATGGATGATCGATTGAGGTATGTCCACCCACCAGATCAATGCAAACCTTAATTCCACGTTCATGTGCTTTCACACACAATCTTTTGAAATCCTCCATGGTGCCATATCTTGGTGCCACCTTGTAATAATCCGACACATCATATCCGCCATCGCGAAACGGTGATTCATAGAATGGGTTCAGCCAC
>CAKSAI010000221.1 GCA_934434905.1 uncultured Lachnospiraceae bacterium
GCGGAGGGAGGCACGCACCTCACCGGATTTAAGACGATCTTTACTAGCGTTATCAATAACTATGCCAGAGAACTGGGAATCTTAAAGGAGAAGGATGCCAATTTCACCGGAACGGATGTCCGCAACGGCATGACGGCGGTGATCTCCATAAAGCACCCGGCGCCCCGCTTTGAAGGGCAGACCAAGACCAAGCTGGACAACCAGGATGCTGCCAGGGTCACCGGCAAGATCACCGGCGACGAGATCCAGCTTTATTTTGATAAGAATCTTGAGACCTTGAAGAAGGTCATCGGTTGTGCGGAGAAGGCAGCCAAGATTCGCCGTACCGAGGAACGGGCCAAGACGAATCTTCTCACCAAGCAGAAGTTTTCCTTCGACTCCAACGGCAAGCTTGCGAACTGTGAGAGCCGGGACGCCTCCATCTGCGAGATCTTCATCGTGGAGGGAGATTCTGCAGGCGGCTCTGCCAAGACTGCCCGTGACCGGAATTTCCAGGCCATCCTTCCCATCCGTGGTAAGATCCTGAATGTAGAAAAGGCCAGTATCGACAAGGTCTTAGCCAACGCGGAGATCAAGACGATGATCAACGCCTTCGGCTGCGGCTTCTCGGAAGGCTACGGCAATGACTTCGATATCACGAAGCTGCGCTACGACAAGATCATCATCATGGCCGATGCGGACGTGGACGGCGCACACATCTCCACCTTGCTGTTGACCTTGTTCTACCGTTTTATGCCGGAGCTTATCTATGAGGGGCATATCTACATCGCCATGCCGCCTCTCTATAAAGCCATGCCTTCTAAGGGCGAGGAGGAGTACCTCTACGATGATGTTGCCCTGGATCGCTACCGGAAGACGCACAAGGGTCCATTCACCCTCCAGCGTTACAAGGGTCTCGGTGAGATGGATCCCCAGCAGCTCTGGGAGACCACCCTGGATCCGAAGACAAGGATTCTTAAAAAAGTAGAGATTGAGGACGCCCGCATGGCTTCCGATGTAACCGAGATGTTAATGGGAACCGAAGTACCGCCCAGACGCCAATTCATATATGAAAATGCAAGGGATGCAGAACTTGACATATAAATGAATATGACAACGGACAGTTGCGGTATCTATGTGGCAAACTTACGTGCAAGTATAGAAAGGAATCACTTTTATGGAAGTAATGGAAGCAAAAGAAGGAATCATCCGCACCGAATACTCCGAGATCATGCAGAAGTCCTACATTGATTACGCCATGAGCGTCATCATTTCCCGTGCCCTTCCGGATGTGCGGGATGGCTTGAAGCCGGTGCAGAGAAGAACCCTTTACGATATGTATGAGCTGGGTATCCGTTATGACAAGCCCTACCGGAAATGTGCCCGTATCGTGGGTGATACCATGGGTAAATACCATCCTCACGGCGACAGCTCCATCTACGAGGCTCTGGTGGTGATGGCTCAGGAATTCAAGAAAGGGCTGCCCTTGGTGGACGGGCACGGCAACTTCGGTTCCATCGAGGGGGACGGGGCGGCTGCCATGCGTTATACGGAGGCGCGCCTTGCGAAGATTACCCAGGAGGCTTATCTGGCGGATCTGGACAAGGATGTGGTAGACTTCGTACCGAACTTCGACGAGACGGAGAAGGAGCCTGAGGTGCTGCCTGTGAAGGTGCCAAACCTCCTTGTCAACGGGGCGGACGGAATCGCTGTTGGTATGGCTACCAGCATACCGCCGCATAATCTCGCTGAGGTTATCGATGGTGTCAAGGCTTATATGAGAAACCCGGATATCACCACACAGGAAATGCTGGAATATATCAAAGGCCCGGACTTCCCCACCGGCGGTATCGTGGTGAATAAGGACGAGCTTCTGTCCATCTATGAAACCGGTATCGGCAAGATCAAGATCCGCGGAAAGGTGGAGGTAGAGCAGGTCAAGGGGGGGAAGGATCGTCTGGTGATCACGGAGATCCCCTATCCCATGATCGGTGCCAACATTGGCAAATTCCTGAATGATATTTATGCGCTGGTGGAGCAGAAGAAGACCAGCGATATCGTTGATATCTCCAACCAGTCCTCCAAGGAGGGTATCCGCATTGTGCTGGAACTGAAGAAGGGCTGCGATGTTGAGAATCTGAAAAATATGCTTTACAAGAAGACCCGGCTGGAGGACACCTTCGGTGTCAATATGCTGGCGGTAGCAGAAGGAAGGCCGGAAACGATGGGAATCATCCCCATCATCCGCCATCATGTGAACTTCCAGTATGAGCTGGCTACCCGCAAGTACAAGACGCTGCTTGCTAAGGAGCTGGACAAGAAGGAGATCCAGGAGGGCTTGATCAAGGCCTGTGATGTGATCGATCTGATCATCGAGATCCTGCGTGGCAGTAAGAATATCAAGGATGCCAAGGACTGCCTGACTACCGGAAACGTTGAGAATATCAAGTTTAAGTCCAGAATATCCCAGAAGCAGGCGACACTTCTGCGCTTTACTGAGCGTCAGGCCACCGCTATCCTGGAAATGCGTCTCTACAAGCTGATCGGCCTGGAGATCGAGGCGTTGATGAAGGATCACGATACAACCCTGAAGAATATTGCTCTGTACGAGGATATCTTAAGCAACCGGGGAACCATGGCAAAAGTGATCATCAAGGAGCTGGAGAGCTATCAGAAGGAGTATGGATGTCCGCGGAAAACTGCCATCGAGAATGCCGAGGAGGCTGTCTATGAGGAGAAGAAGCAGGAAGAGATGGAAGTTGTGGTACTCATGGATCGCTTCGGTTATGCCAAGACGGTGGACGCTGCCACTTATGAGCGGAACCGGGAGGCGGCGGATGCGGAGAGCCGTTATCAGATACGCTGCATGAACACGGACAAGCTTTGTATTTTTACAAATATCGGCCAGCAGCATCTGGTGAAGATATCAGATCTGCCATTTGGAAGATTCCGGGACAAGGGAACACCCATTGATAATGTCAGCAATTATAACAGCAGCGAGGAGAACATCATTTATCTCACCAGCCTTGGGAATCTTATCGGGCGGAGGCTGTTGTTTGCCAGCAGCAGCGGTATGCTGAAGCAGGTGGATGGCATGGAATTTGATGTAGCCAAGCGGACCACGGCAGTCACGAAGCTTCTGGATGGGGATACACTGCTCTTCGTTGGACCGGTGAGCGAGACGGATGGCATCGTGCTGCAGACGGAGAAGGGAATGTTCCTTCGGTTTGCCGCCACAGATGTTCCTGAGAAGAAGAAGGGGGCAGTAGGTGTCCGTGGAATCAAGCTGGCGGAGAAGGATCGGCTGGAGGCCGTGTACCTTCTTAACGAGCAGGAAGAACGCACCATTACCTATAAGGACAAGGAGGTATCCTTAAACCGGCTGAGAATTGGAAACCGGGATACCAAGGGCGTGAAGAAGTAGTTGCTATTACAAAAAATACCGGGGAGAGAGAATAACTCTTTCCCCGGTTCTTTCTATGGATTTCTTACTCTGACAGGTTTTCGGTATCAATATAATGGTATGTCACCTCGTTGGAGCTTCGGAATACCGTATTGCTGGAGCCCATCTGGTTCACAAGAATCGTATTGTCTCCTTCGTTCAGAACCTCCATCTTGATCTGTAGCTGGGTAGAACTGATAAAGGTAGTAGACATCTTTTCACCATTCACAAATACCCGGCTCCAGGGGGTGAAGTTCTCGCCCATCACATACAGATAATTTCCGGCCGGTTCTACAGAGGTGAGGATGATATCGTCAACGCCCATCACCAGATCGGAAGCGGGGTATAAATCCTCTCCGCCATACGCATACCGGTTTGCATACAGGATATCGTACTGCAGCAGTTCCATGTTTGTTGTATATTCCTCTGTTACATTATACTGGTTGGCCTGATGGAAGGATGTCATGGTTCCTTCGTGGATTCCAAGCTGATCCAGGACGTAGGGCATCAGCTGGAAGGATGTCAGATCCTTGTCGTTCTTCACAAGACCGAAATTGTTCCAGGTGATATATTTTGTCTGGAAGAGGCTGCCGGTAGCCATGTCTTCTTCCGTAAGTCCCATAGTAGGCAGATGATCACCGAAGAATACAACGATGGTCTTCTCATCCCGCTCCTCCAGCATAGCCAGCAGATTGCCGATGAATTTGTCTACCTCGTGGATCTCATTGATATAATATTCCCACTGGTAGTTCTCTTCCACGGTAGGTGCGCCGCTCACCAGAATCTCCGGATTCTCAATGACCCGCTCAGTGGGATAGCTGCCGTGCCCCTGTACCGTGATGGTGTAGGTGAAGTCCGGCTGGCCCGGAGTGGCATCTAAGGACTTCCTTGTCTCATCGATGAGGCAGTTGTCTGTAGGCCAGGTGCCAAGGGGTGTCCATTCCTGGATGTTGATCATTTCCTTACTGGTGAAGCTATCAAAGCCCATCTGGGCGAAGGCATTGGCACGGCTGTAGAAGTTACCGCCATTATTATGTACCACATGGGTGCCGTAGCCCAGCTTGTGCAAGTCCCCGGCGAAGCTTTCGCAGGTGTTGGTCTTTAAAATAGTCTTGTAAGGATATTCCCCAAGTCCGAAGAATTTCATTCCCATACCGGTGAGAACTTCAAATTCCGTATTGGCGGTTCCCGCGCCCACCACCGGCACCTGGAGGTGACCGGAAGTATAGTTATCGTACAGCGCATGGAAGTTGGGAACAGGATCTTCGCTGTAATTTAAGAAGTTGATCTCATAAGGATCAATGAAGGACTCCAGCAGCACGCAGATGATATTAGGCATATCCTCTGTGACAACGGTATCCTCTGTCTTAATGGAATCCATGATCTCGTAGATCTTCTCTTCACTGTAATCTCTGGGCTTGCTCATACCGCGATCCACCACACTGGCAGAGAAGCTGTAGATAAAGCCATAGTCTGCATAGCCCTGGGCCAGATTCTCGAAGTAGCTGGCCAGCACGTTGCCGCTGACGGCGGCATTCGTTACCATAGGAATGAGGAACACCATGGAGCCCAGCGCCAGAAGACTGGCAAGTCTCCGGGGCTTACCCTGGAATTTCGGTCCCTTGATCCAGAGAAGCACCAATGCAGCCGCTACCAGAGAGAGTCCCACAATAACCATGGTTTCTTCGGTTCGATTGAAATAATTACTCTGCATAGTCAGCAGATCCTTAACCATCTTCAGATCCGTATAGCTGAAGGGCGTCACACGCTTTAAGAGCACGCAGCCGTTGATGGTTCCCAGGAGCAGCCACAGCACGCTGATCAGACAGCGTATCAGGCAGCGGCGGCGGAACAGGTATACCAGCGTCAGGGACGCGAATACCAGCAACGAATTGTAGAGGAACACCAGGCTCCGGTCAAACATGAAGGAAAACGCTTCGGTAAAGGAATGGCGTGAAACCCATTCAATGACGAAGCAGATGGCGCAAGCCAGTAACGCGTGGAACAGAAGCGACCAGCGGTTCAGAAAGCCGATCACCTTCTCCTTCTTCTCCGGGGCGATCCAGTGCTTCTTCTCTTTATTCATGCGAGCTTCCTTTCTGCGAAGGAAGAAATTATTTATTTTTGAAAAAATAGTATTGTGCATAATTTCATCATCCTTTATTATTATAGTGTAAAAAATGATTTGTGAACGATATGTGAACAAACTATGAATATGTTTCTCACATAGCACAGATTAGTCTAATTGAGGAGAAAAGTCAACCTGTAAAATGCATTTTTTATGTTTTCAATAAGAATTATTA
>CAKSAI010000222.1 GCA_934434905.1 uncultured Lachnospiraceae bacterium
GTCTCATCTACCAGGACAGCCTTGATCCTGGTGGAGCCCAGTTCGATGCCGATGGCTGTCCGGGCTGTTTTGATGGCTGTTATTGCATCCATGATATGTATCCTCCTAAATTTCACTCCGCAGTGCGTTTCACTCCGCAGTGCGAACTCGCGAGCAAGCTCGCTCGTTCACGTGGCTTACCTTGAATATACCACATTTCCCAGCATTATGTCACGCTTTAAATTGGAAATTGTTGTATTTTCGTCAATATAGATAGCTTCGATTCCCATAGCCGCTGCCCAATCGCCCAGTTGTTCGGCGGTGAGGTCGTAGGTGAAGGCTGTATGATGGGCGCCGCCGGCCAGGATCCAGGCTTCGCAGCCGGTATAGAAGTCTGGTCTCGGTGTCCAGAAGTTGGTGGCTACCGGAAGCTTTGGCATGGGCTTCTCCACATGCTTGCAATCCACCGTGTTGATCAGCAGACGGAAGCGATCACCCAGATCCACCAGAGAAGCTGCGATTCCTGTACCTTCCTTGGATGTGAATACCAGACGGGCCGGATCCTCCCGATTTCCCATGGAGAGCGGCTGGCACTTGATGCTGATGGGTCCTTCCGAGATAGAAGGGCAGATTTCCAGCATATGCGCCTGGAGGATTCCTTCTTTTCCGGGCACCAGATTATAGGTATAATCCTCCAGCATAGAGGTGCCTTTGGCATTCTTCATCCCGGCAGTCATCACCTTCATCAGACGCACCATGGCAGCCACCTTCCAGTCACCCTCAGCGCCGAAGCCATATCCCTTTTCCATCAGGCGCTGAATAGCAAGACCCGGCAGTTGTTTTAAAGCTCCCAGATCGTCGAAGTGCGTGACAATGGCCTGATAATTCTTCTCCTGCAGGAAGCGTTCGAAGCCCAGCTCGATCTGTGCCTGCACAGCAACATGACGACGGAACTCTTCCGGGGAGCGGCCTTCCAGCAGAATCTCATACTTATCGTAATATTCCTCTACCAGGGCTTCGGTATCTGCCTGGGAGACGGCTGCCACGGACTCTGCGATCTCGTTTACCGGATAAGCGTCGATCTCCCAGCCAAACTTCATCTGAGCTTCCACCTTGTCGCCCTCGGTGACGGCCACATTGCGCATATTGTCGGCCACCCGCATCACACGGATATGGCTGCTCTCAACGATCCCGACAGCAGTCCGCATAAAGGAGGCGATCTTCTCCTGCACGCTTCTGTCGCTCCAGTACCCCACCACCACCTTGCGCTCAATCCCCATGCGGGTCACCATGTGGCCCCACTCCCGATCGCCGTGGGCTGACTGGTTTTCATTCATAAAATCCATGTCGATGGTGTCGTAAGGAATCTCCTCGTTAAACTGGGTATGTAAATGCAGCAGTGGCTTGCGATTCTCCTTAAGACCCAGGATCCAGGACTTGGCAGGCGAGAAGGTATGACACCAGACAATAACACCGGCGCAGGTATCATCAAGATTCGCCTCGTTGAAGGTTCTGCGGATGACTTCGTTGGTGATCAACGTGGGCTTCAACACAATCTCATAGGGAAGCAGGCCAATCTGGTTCAATCGCTCCACAATGACAGCGGAGTGCTCTGCTACTTTGTGCAGGCACTCCGCGCCATATAGATCCTGGGAACCGGTACAAAACCAGAACTTGTAATTTTTTTGTAATTCCATGGTAAGAATCCTCCTTGTATCGCCCTTGCAAATAGCGCAGGCTAAACTTCTTTGTTTCTTACCACTATTTTACTACTTGTACCCTTGTCTTTACAACTTGTATGGTTACGCTCCCAGTGCCTTTCCAACACGCCACATATAAAGGGCATGCAATCTTTATAATTCCAACTGCCGCCTACGCTGGCATAACAGCGCCACCAGAGCCATACCGGAAACTATCAGAAGCACCACCGGAAGCACAGTAACAGAATCACCGGTCTTTGGAATGATATTGGCCTCTTCCTTCAAAGCATAGTGTACGGTGACTCCAGGATTCACGCTGACATAGGAGGTCGGCGTCTCCGGCAAAGTCGGATTCTGACCGGGGAAAATATCCTGAATAGTCTGTCCGTCACGCGTAATTCGAATATTGGCATAGCGAATGGTTATCGTTTTCCCAGCCAACTCCTTGCAGGAAGCCATGTCTACAGCGAATATGACCGCCGGGCCAACTCCCTCTGGCAGTTTGGTAATAAAGTTGTCCGTAACCTTAATCGAGCGATGATACCACTTTTTATGCGCATAGTCAGACAGATCCGATGCCGGGTGGGAACCGACACCCTTGTCATCAATGCCATTTCCCCGTAGAATCTGATCTGGTTCATAGCCAAAGCACAGATCTAAGCCGCCAATCCCTGCTACATCATCCGAAAACCAGACGTCATACTCTAATTTGTCCCCCTTCTGGAAACGGAAATTATAATCCATGGTAAAAAGAATATCATAAATGGCCGCTGCTCCACTGGCATTCTGCGAAAAAGTCAATGTCATTTCTACCAATTTGTCAGCCGCGTTGGCCTCTTTTTCACTTCCATTTCCAATTTCTCCGCTGGTTCCTTCTCCGCTGGTTCCTTCTCCGTTCTGCCCGCCGGATCCTTCACCACTTTCTCCTCCAGTGCCTTCTCCACTTCCGCCTTCCACAGCTACATTCACCAGCTGATAGCTTACGGCAGCACCCGGATTTACCGATACATAGGAAACAGGTGATTCCGGCAGAACCGTATTCTGTCCGGGATAGATTTTCTGAACCGCCTCTCCACTTCTGGTGATGCGGATATTGTCATAACGGACAATAACCGTCTGCCCTGCCAGTTCTGCACAAGATGGAATATCCGCCGCAAACACGACAGCCGGACCAACCCCTTCCGGCAGATTGGTAACAAAATTATCGGATACCTGGATAGAACGGTGATACCATTTACCATAAGCATAATCGGACAAGTCAGATGCCGGATGAGAGCCAACTCCATTGGCATCGATACCGTTTCCTCGAAGAATCTGATTAGGCTCATAGCCAAAGCACAGGTCCAGGCCGCCGACTCCTGCCACATCATGGGATACCCACACATCATATTCCAGCTGATCCCCCGCCTGAAAACGGAAAGTGTTATCCATCGTAAACAAAATATCGTATACAGCTAAAGCTCCCCCTACATTTTCTGGAAAAGCAAGCTTCATCTCTATGCATTCATTTTCCGTACTTCCAATCCTCGTCTTGCCACTTTCAACATTTTCGTGCAAAACAACATCATCGCCAGTGGCCATTGCCACAGATGCCGGCGATAAGATAAGACCTCCCAGCCCCATTGTCAGACAAACCAATATTGCTAATACTCGTTTCATGATAAACCTCCTTTTTCCTCACATTTCTATAGTTTTTCCCTACTGGGTCACCGGAATCCCGGCTTCATCCACAATTTGTAATGTAAAGTTCACATTTTCATTCCCATCCAGATCATAAATATAGGTAAACTCGGCAGGCAGCGGATTTTCTCTGCCCGCAAATACCGTATAAACGACCTCATCGCCACGCATGATACAAATGTTGTCATACGCTACCGTGATCTGCTGTCCGGCATAGTACTTGATCTCCGGGATATCCACAGCGATCATCACCGTACCACGAGTCTCGCCATTCGCATTGGCCTCCGCCACAAAATTATCGCCGATGGGAACCCTTCTGGTATACCACTGATTCAGCGCCAGTCCGGCAATGTTCGTGGTGGGATGGTTCCGAACGGCATGCTGATCCACGCACAGCACATCATCTCGAAGCGATACCTCCAGCTTGTCGCCAGCATACATATCCACTGTTCCGACACCACCCAGCTCATTATAGAGATAGACATCGTACACAAACACATCACCGGGTTCCAACTTAAAAGAGGAATCCAGAACAAAGGTACGGTTGTAATACGTGTTCGCTCCGGAAGCATTCACTGCCACATCCATTTTCAGCTGCAGTACATCTCCATGCTCGGATTCCACTGGTGTCTCCGGCTCCTCAGGCACGATTGGCTCATCTGTATCATCCGTATCTGTGATAGTATCCTCTTTCCTGCCAACATCCTCCTGATCCTTAGGTTCCTTCTGTCCTTTGGTGCCACAACCTCCAAAGAGCACAGCGGTCACTAACACCAAACCCAACATGCTTAAAATTTTCCTTCTCATAAATACACCTCTTTCTTTATTTTTATTTTTTAATTACACAATTTCCAAATACTCCTGATCCGGCAAAGGATATAGTGCCACTCCAAGTTCCTTTCGGTAAAAATAAGCGACCGAAGACACATCATCCTGCAACGGAAGATAACGTCTCCCACTGCGCCACCCCAACGCCTGAACCGTAACTCGGATATCTTCCGCAAAACGGATGGGATCGCACAGATGCCAGCGATACATGCCAAATCGTTGCTGACTGTCATAGAGTCCATCTGGCTCAGAGACATAGCTTAAGCCTGCATATGGGGTACAGTATGTCTCATAGCGGTGCGTTTTAAGGTTTTCAAAATTGTAGGAGCCACAAAAATAATCCTCAAGGCCGGTTCCGCAAATAGTAGGGAACTCACGGTCTCCATCCAGATAGAACTTCACCTCTCCTTCTCCCCACCAGCCGTTGTTATTGCTGCCCCAGGCCAGGTAGGTTCCCACATAATGTCCCTGTCCAACAGTGTCCAGCAGCGTATACACCTCCTTGTAAGGCACCGGGTTTACCCGCCGAAACTGTGCATGGAAGTAAGCGCAGTCCGCTTCCACCTGTCGCAGTTCGTAGTCAATCTGATAATAGATATTCACCTCTTCACTGCCTCTGTTCTCCATGGTAATACGGCATTTTTTCCGGAAAGCCATGGGCCAGTAGCAATTAAAAGCACTTCCGGGATTCACGCACACCGCCAAAGAAGAGACCTTGGAATACGTATTCCAACCGGATGCAAAGAAATCTCCCACCGGGCACTCCACAGAAGGAATACTGCTTTCCTCCCAATAAAACCGCAAGATCAGATTTCGCCAGGGTCCGGTTGGTGTCAGCCAAATGTGGCGAATCACACCGGGACCACTCATTTCCGCCAGCACAGCCGTTTCGCCTGCAGGAATTCGAATAAAGGGATTCACCTTCCAGCCAACACCCAAATTCCTGGCGCAGTCTCCTGTCGTGCCTTCTTCCAATGTTGCCCTGCCACCCATCCCTTTTTCACCGGAAGGATTTTCCGGTGAAATGGAGCGACTTACCGTCTTCGATAATCTGGACAGGTTCTCAAATTCTGAAATCATCGTTCTTCACCTCACTCATCCGCTTTCTCCACCGTTACCGAAGCCGTGACGCCATAGGCTCTCTGTACACTGGTATTTCCCATGTCAAAATCTGACCCTTCCTGGAAAATCACCAATTTCACTTCCCCATTGTTGGTAATGCGAATATTATCGTAATACGCAATCACTTCCTTATAGTCAAACACTCCATTTTCCTTATAAGGCTGTGCCTCCAGTAAAAGGTTACTCATAGTTTTCCCAGTGGTATTGTAATAAGTATTATAGGTGCTGTAAGAAATATCCAGACCTATAACACGGTGCATCCATTGACCACCAGCATATGCGCTAAGATCATTCTGTGGATGAACTGACTGCCCGTACTGATCCGACACATACTGATTATCCCTCAAAGGACCAGAACCTGTCACATCCGAATCCACGTAACCATAGCCACA
>CAKSAI010000223.1 GCA_934434905.1 uncultured Lachnospiraceae bacterium
TCACAATATAAGAAGCTTCCGGTTCAAGCAAATAACCATTCCCGATATCCTCTGCAAAAGCTTCATACAGCAGATATCCGCTGTCGTGTGGATATAGCTGATTGGGTTTTGTTGTCGAAAAAACACCCGTCTGATACAACTTAGAATCGCTGCTCTTTACCGTATATTCGAAATAAATCTCTTTGGACTGTGTCTTTTTCGCATTATAAATGGCAACATTATATGCCTGATTCGCTATAATGTCGGATGCTTGCTGCAGATTCTTGTCATACTGGAAAGTCTCCCCCGGAGGTATCGTAGCGACCGGACTTTGTATGCCCAAATCGTTCCCCTTTTCGTCGTAACACAAGATATGAGACAGTTGTGCCGTCACACTGCCGCAGCCAAACCACAAACCCATGTAGCGATATGCATCCGTTGCGTCGCCATAGCTTTCCATCAGACTGACAATCTCCCTTTTCCCATTGTAGTCACGTACCACCAGAACTTCCAATGACCCATTTTTCATCCTGAATCGTATAAAGTACGTATTTCCTTCTTCCAGCAATCCGGAGGTAGTGCTGAACTTCAAAAGGCCTCCATTTTCATACGGATACTGCTCAGTAGAATTATCCGATGCCACAACCCCATGTTGGTAAGAAGTCGTTGCACTCTTATCCACTGACTCTACCGTATATACCAAAAACACTTCTTTCCCTTCCGTCATTTGAACCGGAGTCTTGTTACCGATAAAAATATCATAGGCTCCCTGCATCGTTGCAGTATATTCTTTCTCCGAGGGTGTGACTGCCTTGGTGGTCATCGGGCACATACTGACCAAAAGTCCCATCAATGCAATAATTGAAAAAAATTTGCTGCTTGTTTTTAATTTCATGCTCTCCTCCTTTTCAGCTCATGCTGTGTAGGTGTTTGCGAACTCTAAAACCATTGAAAACACTAGCCCGAATCAACCTCATTTTGAGTTTCGCAATTATCTATTTCTTAGTATAAAATAGATAAAATTTGTATCCCGGCTCCCCTTCCGCATTATCCGGCAGGGTGTTCGCTTCAAAAAACCCCGGCACGATCATCCCCTCCGGCTCTCCATAATGGAATGGCCCCAACAGATTCCTGTTTCCAATGCAGAAGGTCACTTCTATGTCATTCTCTCCCTCATTCGCATAAGGCGATATGTCAAGCCGTCTCTCGAACAACAGCTCACCCGCCTCTTTTCCGTTTACCTTGACCTCTGCCGTCAGATAGTGTCCCATTACTTTAAGCAATACATCTTTGGAAGGTAGCCTTATCTTCTGGTGCAGCGTCAACTCGCCCCGGAAGAAGGGTAGCCCCTCCAGTACCGGTTCGCTGATGCACTCCGGTGCCTTTCCAATGGAAAAGCGATGGGCTACGACCGTTTCCGCATCATGCTCTTCGAAGCCGTCTGGACTGTATACGCCAAACCTTCCCGCCAGATAGATCGCTTCTATCTCACTGTGGTAGACAATGCAGTTCTTCAGATTTTCTGTCACATTTTCCCCAAACAGTGCATAATAGGTTTCCTCCGTCTGATACCAATCAATCCTTGCCTCAAAGGAATTGTCTCCCACACGAACGAGACTTGTCACATCCGCCTTCCGTAGAGAGGCTTCTTCCTCTACCGCTTCAGCAAAGGAAAACGGCTGTCCGTTTATGCGATACTCCTGATACTGTTCCGTCTCTGCCAGCAATGTCAGCTTCTCCGGAAGAACCTCCACACGGAAATCATAAGCCAGCCACAGAGCCCCCTCATATCGCTCCTGCAACAGCTCCCGGAAAAGGCTTCTGCATAACAGCGGCTTCGAGTAATTCTTCCCGTCTTTCGAGTACCGCACCGTGTCTATGGTAAGGAAATTGCTTGAAAACTCGGCCTTCGCCTGCTCAAATACCAGTTCATATTCCTGCTTCTCTTCTGTCGGCGGCGCTTCCTCCTCGGAAAGGAACAGAAGCAATGCTTCATTCTCAGGAACCGTAACTGTCAGTCCTTTCCGCTCCCATTCCATCGTCATCAGATTCAGCGACCGAAAAGAACGGGTATGATCCGGGAAAGCAAACTCCTGTGTATAGGCCTTCTCGCCGGAAGCGTTCTGAACAAAGATAAATTTCTCATCACCCAGTATGCGGTATGCACAGTACAGCTCCGTATCCGGATCCTTCATCTCAAATGGCTGTGCTTCCCGTATCTCACCCGTCGTACAGTTGCTCGCAAGATACGGATATTCGTAGCGTTCACCTTCCAGATATTCCGGCTTCCCATTGAGCAGGAGTACCTTTCCTCCTGCCTCTACGAACTGACGCAGCAGATGTTCGGTATGCGCTCCCATGGTCTTGATGGTCGGAATTACCAGATACGTATAGGTACATTTCCCGCATCCGATACGGTTTCCCTCCACAAATCCATGATGTTCCAGTAAGGTTTCGTCCAGGAAATGATAAGCGATCCCCTTCGCGGAAAAGAGCCTGCATTCCTCGCGCAGCTTTCTGTCCTGTTCGACCAGCGAGAAGTCGCTCTCATATGTCACTGTTCCGCGCTTGTAATCAAAGTACGCGCTTCGGATCGGGTGCAGCATCGCCACATTGATCGATTCTTCGCCCTCCCCCAGCAAATATCCCAGCTTTGCAAAATAATCGTTGAATACCTTCATGTGCTTCTTCGCCCAGGGATTGACCGGATGAAAATGCGCCGGATAATCCCGCTTGCGCTGTCCGCGCTCGGAATACGGAACAAGATGGTAGCAGATCCGATTTACGCCACAGGCATACTGGAATCCGGCGATTCTCCGAAATTCTCCCGGTGTCGTATCCCAGCCGCAGCACCCAAAGGTCTCTGTCAACACCTGCTTCTTTCCAAGCTGTCTTGCCGCGCTCCCTAGTTGACGAGGCGACAGCTCATTGTCCGTATCGCGCCCCAGCCAGTCGATTCCCGGCATATGCTCGTATTCATAGAAGGGCATCACACCGCCGCAGCACATGATCTGGAATCCCATGGAGACTTCCTCCACATAATGTCCGGTGAACTTAACTCCATGCGCCTGGCACCAGTCATAAATTTTTTTTGCATAACTTTGAAGCATTAACTTCTGCAACGCAAGCCAGTAACGGTAGCGGAATCGCCGATAACCTTCCTTTTCCACAAACAGCAGTCCAAGGCCATCCCGTATATCCTCCCCATAGGTTTCTTCAAAGTACCGTGCCACCATGGGTGTGTAGGGTGTTTCCCAGCGATAATACTGGGGCTCATCCGTAAAGAATCCTTTCAGGTTCCCGGAAAATGAAGCCCCCAAATATCGTTGGTATCTCTCATGGGTCTCCTGCAAGAAACGATCTACCACCTGCGGATTCAGGATATCTACAGACGAGGCGGAACGGCAAAGATAAAGATTGAGGTATTCTCCGTCCTCGCTCAGTCCGCTCTTATCCCGGATCCGGATCAGTGTATCCTCTGTAACCCGGTATGAGATATCGGCTTCTATATCAAACTCCCCTGTTTTACAGCGTATATACATATCCCGAATTTCGGGATCGTCCAATAATTTACCGCCTACAAATCCACTGGGCCAGCCATTCTCATCATAGGCCCAGGCTTCCATTCCGCACTTCTTCGCCTCATCGCAACAGGCAGCGATGCACTGCATCCACTCCTCTGACAGGTAAGGCGTCTTCAGCCCGCCGCGGGCATGCATGAAGAAACCGCCAAATCCATTCTCACTCATCCACCGGATCTGCCTGCGTAGCTGCTCCGGTTCTAATCTGTCGTTCCAGGACCAAAACGGAATGGGTTGATATTCTTTCTGTTTTTCCATAAACTTCTCCATCCGATTTGTTAGCTAATAAGTATTTTAAAATATTTTATCACTTTTGGACACCAAAATCTTGCCCTTTACAATAATATTAAATGGATTTTTTTTGCACTTTATTTTTTGCCTAATGGCAATAATATCCAATTTTTTATCCAATTATTGGTTGTTCTTCTCTTCTTTTTCACCCTGTTTGGTCTCATTTTATTGTTTTTGTTCCTGTTTTTTCAGGATAATCCTTTTTTCAAAGAATTCTGTTTTCTTTTGCACAAACTTTTTTCATGAACTTTTTTCGCATTATATTTACTGACGTTATTTTTTGTGGTATGATTACATGTGTAATGAACCATGCCGGACAGAAAAGATATTCCGGACGCGCGATGCGGGACATAGATCATACCACAGGGAGGCTGGGTACGAGATGAAAGATGCCGAAAACACACCAAATACAGAAAATGTGAACAATATCGGAACCTCCGTCATACAGCAAACGGATTTTAAGAATCTGAAGATTACGCTTGGCGGCTATGGAAGCTTCAGCTTTCACTCTGTAGATTCCAATCTCCACCGGCATAGTGATTTTTATGAGATAATTCTGATCATATCCGGAACCTACAAGCATACCTATCAGGACCGTACCGAGGATGTGAACCGCGGAACGCTGATGTTACTCTCTCCTTACAGTACCCACAGATTGTATACAGAGCCTATGCAGGCGATCCATTTCGTCACCTGCATAGAGCAAAATTATTTCCGCGAGTTTGCTGCCCGCTGCTTTCCCACAGAGCTTCAGACAGAAACGATACCTGAGTGTTTTATCACACATTTAGACCCGAAGGAAACAGACTACCTGGAGTTGTTGGCTCATCGCCTGTGTGCAGCGAAGCCTTCTCTGCCTGCGGCTAACACCATTTTGTACCTAACATTGATGAATATCGCCAATACCAAGGCCAGACGTATCAGCACACACCCAAACTATGTAGACGAGCTTATCAGTGTTTTAAATAATCCGGTAAATCTAAGTATTTCCGCCAATGAACTGTGCAAGGATTTTGAAGAATCGACTTCTACGATACTGAGAAATTTCAAAAAATATACCGGCTACACCATCGTGGCGTACAAGAGCAGGAAGCGGCTGGAGCTTGCCACCGATATGCTTATAAACTCGGATATAAAGATCACCGACATTTCCTATAACCTTCAGTATGATTCTCTGAGCTATTTTCTGAGAGTCTTCAAGAAGGAGTACGGTATTACGCCGTCCCAGTACCGGGAGAAATACAGAAAGAAATCGATGGAGTAATGGGGCATGAAGGTGGATTTGTGAATTCTGATAAATTCAGGATTGAGTTTTCCCCGGAAATATGCTAAACTCTCTTTAAGCAAAGATTTCTGAAATTCTGGAGTTCCCCTGGCTGGTTCCCCCGTACCAGTCATCTATTAATTCGAACTCCTTGCTTATATTTCCCAAAGCAGCAGGGAGACGATGACAGTTCTTCCTGCCTATAAAAAACAGAAAGGAAGAACAAATATGGAAAAAGGAAACAGAACAAACACAGAAAAAATAGTCAACAATCCGCATGACAAGGGCTATAAACTGGACTTGAAAAAGCCAAAGGAATTTCTTCACTTCCTGCGCAAGTATGTAAAAGCTCCCTGGGCCGAGAACCTGAGCGAATCCCAACTGCGTCTCTGCGATAAGGAATTTATCAGCAAGGATTATGAAGGGCGGGAGGCTGACCTGGTCTACGAGATTACGTTGGATAGCGAGAATAAGCTATACGTATTTATTCTCCAGGAGCTGCAGTCCACCGTTGATCATACCATGATCTTCCGGGTTATGGTATATATC
>CAKSAI010000224.1 GCA_934434905.1 uncultured Lachnospiraceae bacterium
GTGTCCAAAGAATCGGATTGCCTGTTATCCCCAGGGAAATCAGCAGGTGGTTGATCAATCCATAGCTGTCCGGCGAAAAAATATAGGACCAGACCACGCTCATCGCTACTCCCGAAATAATCGATGGTGCATAGAAGACCAATGCAAATCCCTTGCGGAATTTCAGCATATTGAGTACCCATGCAGCAAAAAAGCTCAGAAAATATCCGAGTGGTCCGACAACCACCGCATACACAAGCGTGTTCTTCAATGCCCGAAAGAAAATCTCATCGTTCAGGAACAGACTTTTGTAATTGCTCATACCGACAAAATCCATCATCTGAAACATGTTGTAATTTGTGAAGCTGAGAACAAAGGCGCATATCACCGGGAGCACTGTAAATATAAAAAACAGCGCCGCAAAAGGGAAAAGTTCCAGATACGCAATCCAGTATTTTTTTACAAACTTTCGTGTCTTAGTCATTACCGCTTACTCCATATTCTATCTGTTTGGACTTCAGTTCACGATTAATGGCCTCCACTGCCTCCTCCAACGCATCCCGCACAGTGAGATTTCCGGAAATCACCACGCTGTTAAAGGCATTGTTTATGTAACGCGTCGTGTAATAGCTTCCAAGCAGCACCGGCGTCTCCGTTGCCCAAGTCCACATTTCCTCAATAACTTCTACATCGCCTTTACTCCAGTCAAGAGCCAAAAATGCCTCACGATTTGCTGAGTTCCACCGAGCCTCTATTCCAATGGAGGATTCCAGTTCCCTGGAATAGGTGACCTGCGTCTCTGTAGAGCTCCACCATTTCAGGAACTCCCATGCGGCACTCTTTTTTTCCTCATCCTTTGCCAGGATCATATCCGCTTCCGCCGCAAGACCTCCGCTGGAGCGGTTAATCTGACCATCCTCCCAAATTCCCGGAAGGGGCGCTATTCCCCAATTGCCCAAAAGCTCAGGAGCTGCGGTACACAACTGGATATAGAAGGAAAAGGAACCAACCCCAAGCGGCATTTCCCCTGTGCGGAAGCGCGTGAGGAAATTGGCGCTTGCCGGTGAACCATAATTGGTAAAAAGCTCCGTATATTCCTTAAAAGCCGTGTATGCCGCTTCCGAATCCAACGCAGAGGTCAAACCATCTTCTGAATAAAAACTGCCATTATTTTGATACAGAAAGATAGAAAAATCCTGTGGCATATAAAACTGCATTCCATTCTGGTACATCTGGGGCAATACTCCGTAATAGAGATCCTCCCATGTGTCAGGCAATTTATAGCCATATTTTTCAAAAATGTCCTTCCGGTAAAACAAACATGTAAAATTCATGGTTTCCGGAAGCGCATATACCCCATCCTGATACTGGAAAGGGACAAAATTCTTTTCCATAAACCGCTCTTTCACATTTGAAAAATCATCAAATTCGGAAAGATCGCATACCGCGTCGCGGATGGCGAATTCCACCGGCGAAGACGATGTTACCCCTAAAGCTACATCAGGCGCGTCACCTGAGATCAGAGACAGCAGCAATGCATTGGCGCTTCCGGCATTCAGTTGAGAACTCGGAACCACATGTATATTTACCAAAATTCCCGTCTTTGGTGTAAACTCTGCATCAGCCAGATATTTGATGGTCTCGGCCCACTCCGTCCCCCGTGCTACCCAAACATTAATCGTCTGTGTAACCATGCTTTCATCATCCAGCGTTCCTGAAACGCCATTGTAATCCTTTATAAAGGAGAGGACGAAATTATAACAGGAGGTATATAACTTCTCGAAAAAATTTGCCTTTCTCGCCTTTATGCTTTGATCCGGCGATGTCAGAGAAAATTCATCCAGCATAAGCGGAAGGAGCTGCATATTGCTGTAATAAGTTCCAAGATTCGTCTGCGCCGAAGTCAACTGCTCGACACGGGCAGCGATGGAGTAGGGATCCGCTCTCATCTTTTCCATTTGCGCAGCCATAGAACGGAAATTACTGCTCATAGAGGTATTCTTCACCGTAATCTGATCCAACCGGTCAGCAAGATCTGTCAGGCTTTCGGAAACCAATTTCAAATCTCCCTCTAATGTCGGAATATTCTTGAAAAACTCATAATCATAATTTCGATCAGCATCTCCGCCAGTAAGTTTATTGATGCTTTGAACCATATCAGAAACCATCAGAATATTATCGTACACCGCCTGTATGATGTCAGCCAGTTTTCCCAGCATTACCGTCATGGTGAGCGTATGGTTTCCTGCTTCCAGATAGAACAGCATTTCCTCTGAATCCGTATGAAGTGTTTCTGTCTGCCATTCATCATCATACGGAAAACAATATGCCAAAAGCTCCTGACAAGGCACTTCTCCGTCAATGGCAATCTGCCGATAAGATGGTAGTCCGTCGTTCCAATTCTGCAGAAAACGAAATGAAAGCTTATAATAACCGTCCTTTGGCACATCAAATCCAAAGGTGATACTCTGATTTCCTTCTCTCCAGCGATATCCACCCACCACATTCAACTTCTTATAGCCTAAAGCCCGTGGAACCGCCTTCGGATCAGAATTGCTTTCCATTCGGATACTGGAATCGCTCCGCTTCTGCATAGAGTCCTCTGCCTGGAAAGTCAACGCGATATCCGCCGTCTCACCCACATTCTGATAGCCTTCGAAGAGTTCAGAATACTGTTCCACTCCGGCAGCAGGCAGGATATGAAATCCATAAAAAACAATATCAGCACTCACATAGGAAAGTGACAGTGTATGGGGGCCTTTCTGCAGGAAAAATTCCAGCGGCACTGCATAAAACCCTCCCGCGTCATATAGTGCCCGAATCGTCCGTTCCCGCTTTTCCGCCACACTCGGCCGTATTTCATCTCCCAAGGTGTTTATCGTTATCTCCCCTACATCTTGAAAACTGCGCGGAAAAGCAATCCGGCCTGCCTCGCTGAATGGAAGCTTTCCATCAAGGGCAAGACTTCTCACCGCATCTGACACACCGCTTCCGGTAAGGATATATTCCGCATAAATAATGTAGCGTCCATCTTCTGCGGCCGTAAATTCCCATGTCAGTGTCTCCTCCGATGCATCAGACAATATCCCTCCATCTTCCGTGAGGACTTTTTCCACCGGATTCTTAAGCGCTGCTCCTGCTGAAACATAAATAGCTTCTCCCGTTCCGTAGGCCGGATAGGATTCACTTACTTCCCGGTAACCAGCTTCTCGTTTTACTGAACTGTTCAAAGTTACGGCGGATGTCTCGGTTATTCCTGCGGACTGGTCTGCCTCGGCTCCAACTGTCAATCCCTGACTTATCCCGACCAACATACTTATAGCTAACAAAACAGACAGAATTCCTTTATAGGCCTTTTTCTTCTGATTGCTCATATTTTTATACTGCCTTCCCTTATATATCCTTAAGCTTCACCCTGGTAATCTCGATGGCTTCCTTGCGTTTCGAATAAATCACATACAGGTATCCATCCTGCGCAATGCTGCTGGGATAACCATAAAGCCCATTTTTATAAAGTCCTCCAAACTTTTTTTCATAAGATTCGTCGCGCAGCACATACTGACGGCTGAAATTCTCTCCATCCTGTGAAATGCACAGCATAAGAGGGTTACGCCCCTGATCCGGGATACAGTTTCCCACATAATAATAACGTCCGTCCGGCAGTCGTCCAAAATGAAATTTACTTCTGTCATCTGTAAATTCCGTTGGAAAAGGATCGCTCCAGCTCTCGCCGTTATCAGAGCTCTCAGTACACCACAGATAAGAAGAATTTGAACGCAGCATCATATGGATCACTTCATCATCCGTCTGAAAGAAAGACCCTTCGCAAATCAAAGGTGCCTCCCACCCCCTCTTTTTTGTTACCATTGCAATAGATGCTGAATCATCATGGGGACGTTCTCCCCCGAAGGAATCTCCATAGATTCCTGCAAAGCAATACGTTCCTATGCCGCTCTGATCATCCGAATAAGGATACAGAATACTACAGGGCATCAACAGCCTGCCACTGTGAAGAAAGGACGGCGCATGATTGGGAACTGCCGGAATATCCATGAATCTCGGTTCGCTCCAGCTAATACCGTCCCTGGTGCAGATATACCCCGTCTGTGTCCAATTGTGATGGGTATCATCTTCTGCGAGAGGCCGAAGCGTCCCATTCTCCCGCACTTCTCCCTCGGCATACTCGTAATATCCAAAAAACAGATATAAAATATCCTGAAACACTGCCATTCCTCCGGCAGACAAGACCGCCATGGAATATACTCCCTTTCTGCTGTCTATAATCGGAACCGCTGTTTCCCAATCCCGAAAGTTTTCAGAGACCGACATCATAATTCGCTGTCCGCAGTCATCTTCATGCTGCGGCGATGAGGACCATGCGGCATACAGTCTTCCCTTGTAGGCCGCCACACAGGCATGATGGTTATATCCAGCCGTTTCATTTCCTGCAAAAATCAGTTGTTTTTCTGCACGGACTTTTTGCCTTGGTTCTGCAGCTTTGCAATTTATCATCCTTTATCTCTCCTCTACTTGTTTAAAGCCTCATTGTAAGCAGCCACTACTTCTTCCGCTCCCAGATTCTTCAGTTCTACCACGAACTGATTCCATTCCGTAATCGGCCGTGTTCCTTCTATAAATTTACGCACCTCAGAGAAGATTTTGGCATCCACATCGCTCTTTTTTGATTGTATGGTTCGGTTGACTTCAGACGGAAGCGTAACATCTACGAATTCCGGTTGATAATAACCTGCCTCATAATCCGCTGTCAAAATCTCCATGAATTGAGAATTGTCTTGTCCCAGTTGTGTCAAAAGTTCTCCGTTATCCCGCACCAAAGGACTGAACGAGAGAAGTCCAAGTCCATAATCGGACATCCAGTTATAGAGTGGAGAAGAGGAAGATCTGTATTTTTCCACGATTGACGGCTCAATCGTCACATTTCCATCACTGTCTTTGTTAAAGGTCTCTCCCTCCTTTCCATAATTGCAAATATACATTCCCTCCTCACTGTAGCACCAGTCCATAAATTTTAAGAGCTTATCCTTCTGCGTACAGGACGCGTTCAGCGCATAGTATGTCTCGTACTGGTGCTTTGGATAAACAACTCCCCGCCTCTCTCCGTTGCTGTTTGCCATCAGAGGCATGATCTGCATCAGTGCAGACGGATCATTCTTCTGTAAGGCACTTGTCTGATTGGAGGCAAATCCGGCATTGTCATACCAGAAAAAAATCTTGTTGTTGTTCACGCCGGTATCCCATGTATTGGAATCCACAGATGCCCAGTTATGGTCAATGATCCCTTCATTCCAGCACTTGATCCAGAACTCCAGGATTGGGAGATAATCATCTGTTAAGGCTCCATACTGATACTGACCAATCTTCGGATCATAGCCGAAGCCAACATAGGTTCCCATGCCATACTCCATATTTGCCAACATGTTGATTCCTGCATTTCGCCCGGAAAACGGTGTGCTATCCGGATAAATGGTTTTCAGCCGTTTCATCACTTCAAACCATTCATCATAGGTGGTTGGCATGGCAATGTTGTTTTTCTCAAGTATATCATAACGTATCACCGGTGCCTTCGCTCCATTGGGATAGATGCCCGCATTCAGAATGGTAAGGCCATATACGCTTCCATCTAT
>CAKSAI010000225.1 GCA_934434905.1 uncultured Lachnospiraceae bacterium
GGAACTGACAGAGCAGGGAATGATACGGATATTGTCGTCCTCCCGCTTTTTTCCATTTACAAATGTAAACGTCTGCTGGAAGATCATGGAATCCTTGTTGCTGGGGTTCGTGTTTCCACCGAAGCAGAAATTGCCAAGACTATACACGATATATTTTCCGTTATAACATTCAATCCCCTGAAGCACGTGGGGATGATGGCCCAGCACCAGATCCGCACCCCAGTCAATGCACTTTCTTCCAAGCTCCTGCTGATAGGCCGTGGTATCATGATGGGTCTCGATCCCCCAATGACAGCAGGCGATCACCAGATCCATCCCTTCTTCACGAAGCTGGGTGATCCCATCCTTCAGATAGGTTTCTACCTTTTTCCCATCATAGACCTGATTGACTGAGACAAGTCCGACCTTCACACCCTTGGCTTCATAATACCCCACCTGTGAATCAAAGGCATAGGGAATTCCGGCTCCTTCAAGAGCCGCCACCGTGTCGTCATGTCCCTTCTGGCCGTAATCCATATGATGATTGTTGCCGAGGCTCACCGCATCCACACTGCCGGCCGTAAGGATCGACACATATTCCGGATCCCCCTTCATATTGAATTTCTTTTCCACACGATTGTCGGAAAAGGTCAGGGTTCCCTCGAAATTCACAATGGTCATATCATCTGCTTCGAAAACCGGCTTCACATTCTTAAGGAAATATCCGGGGTCACGCTTCTTGTCATACATCTCCCGGAATGTTCCCTCATAGCCCTGCACCTGGGCATTTCCAAGGGTCACATCGCCCGCCGCCGATACGGTGAACTCAATAACCTCCGGCTCCAGGATCTTCTTTACAATAACCTCTGTCTCTCCACGGCTCTCCTGCAGCGGCAAGGCGACAGCTCCTGCACCGACGCTCTCCGTAAAGACAGCGCGACTGTCCTTTGTACAGCCCAGGCAAGACAGAACACACAATAAAAGAAGTGCCAGCAAACCTCTTCTTCTGTTTCTCATAACGCTCTCCTATGTAAGGTCTCAGAAACAGCCTACAGCAAACTGCCAATCAAATGTACCAGGAATGCCGCGATCCAGGCGATCACGCACTGTCCGATCACCACCAGGATCGCCCAGCGTGTACCCAGTTCACGCTTAATAGAAGCCACGGCAGCCACACAGGGCGTATACAACAGGCAGAACACCAGCAGCGCTGCAGCTCCAACCGGCGACACAAGCCCTAAAAGTGCTGTCTCCGAAGGTATCAGCACCGACAACGTGGATACCACGCTCTCCTTAGCCATGAATCCGGTGATCAATGCTGTGGAGATCCGCCAGTCTCCAAAGCCTAACGGCCCGAATATAGGTGCGATCACGCCTGCCGCGGAAGCAAGAATACTATCCCCGGTGTCCTCGACGATATTGAAATGCAGATTGAAGGTCTGTAAGAACCAGATCACAATGGTGGCGACAAAGATCACGGTAAATGCCCGCTGCAGGAAATCCTTGGCCTTCTCCCAGAGAAGCTGCGCCACATTCTTGGCTCCCGGCATCCGGTAATTGGGAAGCTCCATAACGAAGGGCACCGGCTCTCCTTTAAAGAGGGTTCCCTTCATCAAAAGTGCCATCAGGATTCCCACTGCCATCCCTCCAAAGTACAAGAGCACCATCACAAGCGTCCTGTATTTCGGGAAAAATGCTGCTGTGAAGAAGGCATAGATGGGAAGCTTCGCCGAACAGCTCATAAAGGGAGTCAAAAGCACCGTCATCTTCCGGTCACGCTCTGAAGAAAGCGTCCGGCTGGCCATAACCCCCGGCACCGTACACCCGAAGCCGATCAGCATAGGTACGATGCTCCGTCCGGAAAGACCGATCTTTCTAAGCAGCTTATCCATCACAAAGGCGACACGCGCCATATAACCGCTGTCCTCTAAGAGGGACAGGAAGAAAAACAATGTGACAATAATCGGAAGAAAGCTCAACACACTTCCGACACCGGTAAAAATCCCGTCGATGATCAAAGAATGCAAAACCTCGTTGATCTTCCAGGCTGTTAATGCAGAATCTACAAGCTTCGTCAGCGCCGCAATCCCCATCTCCAAAAGGTCCGCCAGAACCTTTCCGATCACGCCGAAGGTAAGCCAGAATACAAGCCCCATGATTCCAACGAATGCAGGAATGGCCGTATACTTCCCGGTGAGGATCCGGTCAATCCTGCGGCTTCTTGCATGCTCCCTGCTCTCCTTAGGCTTCACCACGGTCTCTGCACAGATCTTCTCGATAAAACGGAACCGCATGTCGGCAATGGCTGCCGCCTTGTCAAGTCCCCGCTCCTGCTCCATCTGAAGGATGATATGCCCAACCATCTCCTTCTCATTCTGGTCAAGCTTCAGCTTCTCCAGGATCAGTTGATCGCCCTCCGCCAGCTTGGAGGCAGCGAAACGCACCGGGATCTGCGCTTCCTTGGCATGATCCTCGATCAGATGCATGATCCCATGGATACAGCGGTGTACTGCACTTCCTTCATCATCCGCGCTGCAGAAGTCCTTTCGTCCGGGCCGCTCCTGGTACTTTGCCACATGAACCGCATGGTCTATGACCTCCTGAATTCCCTCGTTTTTCGCTGCTGAAATCGGGATTACCGGAACGCCAAGAGCCGCCTCCAGTTCATTGATGCGGATGGAACCGCCGTTTTCACGAACCTCATCCATCATATTCAATGCCACTACCATGGGAATGTCCAGCTCCAGAAGCTGCAGGGTCAGGTACAGATTCCGTTCGATGTTGGAGGCGTCCACGATATTTATGATTCCCTTGGGCTTCTCCGACAGGATAAATTCTCTTGTCACGATCTCCTCGCTGCTGTAGGGCGACATGGAGTAAATGCCGGGCAGATCCGTCACCAGCGTATTGCTGTGTCCCTTGATCACACCATCCTTGCGGTCCACCGTAACACCCGGAAAGTTCCCCACGTGCTGGTTGGCACCTGTGAGACGGTTAAAGAACGTGGTCTTTCCGCAGTTCTGATTGCCTGCCAGGGCGAAGGTCAGTGTCTCTCCCTCCGGGAGCGGATGTTCATCGGCCTTCACATGATATTTTCCGCCCTCACCAAGCCCCGGATGGGCGCTTGTCTGGCGGCGCGCCTGTCTGACACCCTTTTCCGTCAGAGCATTGTCCTGCTCATCCTTCGACCTGTCACACCCAGCTACCAGGATCTTCTCCGCATCCGCCAGTCTTAAGGTCAGTTCATAGCTATGTATCTTCAGTTCCATGGGATCGCCCATGGGTGCCAGCTTCACCATGGTCACCTCGGCCCCCGGAATCAAGCCCATATCCAGGAAGTGCTGCCGCAGTGCGCCTTCTCCGCCCACTGTCGTAATGACTGCGGACTTTCCGATTTCCAATTCTTTCAGTGTCATTTCATTTCCCTCTTATATATGCCTGTCTGCACCTTGCAGACCAGCGATAATCATAATCAGACTCCATAATTTTGTAATCAATCCGTATATATAAAAATATTATAAAAAAGGAAATCTATGTTTGTCAACACTAACTTACGCAGGCCGCACGCGGGCTGTAACACATTTTTCCTTTTGCCATACAATAAGGAAGAACGAACAGAAAGGATTTCGATCAATGCCAAATTGCAACAGTAATCAGCGGGAACGTATGACAATGCCTATGCCGATGGCGATGCCGGCAGCGGTACTGCACGCCTGTGACCCGGCCTTCGATCCCCGCACGATGCCGGTTGGCATGGCCTACGTGCCCTGGCAGTGCTTTGATACGGTCTATGAAGTAGATAAAGCTCTGGAGATCGGTACGATTTTCCCGGAACTGAATAAACCTTTTGTCGGGAGGAGGATCCGAGGACGATGACAGCAAATCAGATGGAGCAATACAAATTATATCAGTGGATCCACATGGTGAGCTTCGCGGTCAACGACATCACTCTCTATCTGGACACACATCCTGAGGATAAGGACGCCCTGGAGTATTTCAACCATTACCGGGAGCTGCGCATGCAGGCTCTTATGGAGTATTCCGAGAAATTCGGGCCGCTGACCATCGACACGGCCACACCGGAGGGCAAATGGCTCTGGTCCACCCAGCCCATGCCTTGGGAAGGAGGTTGTTTCTAGCTTATGTGGAATTATGAAAAAAGACTGCAATATCCGGTCAACATTACCAAAACCAATCCTCAGATGGCACAGGTCATCATCAGTCAGTTTGGCGGCCCCGACGGAGAACTGGCTGCTTCCATGCGCTACCTCTCCCAGCGATACACCATGCCCTACAAGGAGGTTGCCGGCGTTCTTACGGACATCGGCACGGAAGAATTGGCCCATATGGAGATCGTCTCCACCATCGTATATCAGCTGACGAAAAACCTAAGCCCTGAAGAGATCAAGGCCTCCGGCTTCGACCGCTACTACGTAGACCACACCCTGGCCCTGTGGCCTCAGGCGGCTGGCGGAATCGCCTTCAATGCCTGCGAATTCCAGTCCAAGGGCGATCCCATCACCGATTTATTCGAGGATCTGGCTGCAGAGCAAAAAGCCCGAACCACCTACGACAATATCCTTCGTCTGGTCAGTGACCCGGAAGTCAGCGATCCCATCCGCTTCCTGCGTCAACGGGAGATCGTACATTTCCAAAGATTCGGTGAGAGCTTAAGACTCGTTCAGGATCATCTGGACGCCCGCAACTTCTATGCCTTCAATCCGGAATTCGACACGCCGCGTGAAAGCTGCTGAGAAAAGTCCGTCAAACGTGCGCCGCCAGGCGCACTACTGCAAGAGAGCGGCCTCCACAACCCGGATCAGCCGCTCTTTCCTTAATCAATATTCTCTTTAATTGCTTGTTCCGCCTTGATCGCCCATTCAAAGCTTGTATATACCTCATCAATGGTAGGCCGATCCGGCAAATCCTCTTCGATCATACGAATCAAGCAGCGCAGCTGTACATCTGTCGGCTTTCGTTCCGCTTCTACATTGATCATGTGATAGGTTTTATCCGCAAGGCAATAGTACTCGATCAGATCTCCCTCTTCCTGATGACTGGTTCTGTCTTTTGCAAAAATCAGGCGGATGCTCCCCTTCGGGCCAACAAATTCTTTCCTGTTATTCGCATTAATAGTCCTGGTCCATCCGGCTTCATAGAATCCAACCGAACCATCGGACAACCTCACCGTCACCATCTCATAATTATTCTTTCCGGGAGGCAGATCATCCTCAGTTGCCATGCCAATCCCTTGAATATCCACGATCTGCGCGCCGGTAAACCATTGCATTACATCCAGATAATGCACACCGCAGTCCACGATGGGCGCTGTCTCCTCGATCAGACGGCGATATCTCGGCCAATCCATCGTATGATGATTTTGCGACATTCGCATAATGATCGGATGCCCGATGGCGCCTTCCTGAATCATTTTTGCAACTCTTCGGTAGGTCTCGTTATGGCGCAGGATATAACCTACAAGCACCTTCACATCCGGATGGGCTTTTACCTGTTCTACGAATTCTCTTCCCTCTTTAAGGTTGGGCGCAATGGGCTTTTCGCAAATCACATGCTTCTTATATTTCAAACACAGCTTTAAC
>CAKSAI010000226.1 GCA_934434905.1 uncultured Lachnospiraceae bacterium
CTTGTTGGAATGTGTATCGGCCTCATATGTCTCTTTCTTTATCACGAAGGAAAATGCTGCTTTCTTAAAATCTTTCTGATAATTCAGCGTTCTGATATCGCCGTCACAGAACCTGCCGAAGCCTACGTACGGAGACTTGGGATCCGGAAGGTAGCTGGTCGGAACCGTATACGTCTTGTCATTCACTGTGATCTCATAGGTATCATCATCCTTCAGTACCACATCGATGGTCAGCTTTCCATCCAGCGCTTCCCGCTTTTCCGAAGCCAGAATCGCCCCCTTATTCGGATTGATCTCCACGCCGTCTGTTCCGACGATTGCAAAGTGTCCGCTCTTTCCATAGACGATCAGATATCCGGGGCCATCATACCAGTTGCTTGTCATATTTCCCAGTCTTACCACCATGGAATAGTCATTAGAAGCGGAATAAATGTGGCTCAACGCAATATGCAGCGTTGAATTATCCAGGGAAAACGCACTGTTAAAGTGAACCCGGGCATAAGCACTGGCTGAATTTGTGAAAGCAACCTGAGTGCCTTCCTCGCACTCCCGAAACTCCAGTGTTTCCCCACCATTCGGCATGCCGATATGACTGCCGCTGATAAGTTCTCCCAGCGGCTCGTATCCCGCACCTTCAAACCGGTGACTGAGCTTCGATACCGTATAAGAAAGCGCACTGGTCGTATGCGACTTCTGAGAGTTCAGGCTCTTGATACTGCCATCACCCATAGTACCAAACGTATACAAAAGCGCCTCCGGCTCAACCATATAACTGCTTGGGATCGAATAGGTCTTCCCATTCACCGTAAGTACGTACTGTGATCCCTTTAATTCTATCTTGACCGAAAGGGAATCTCCCAGTTCCTCCCGGATCTCCGATACCAGAACCTCTGATTTATGGATATCCAGCTCCTTCCCATCGGTCCAGATCACGGAGAAGTAGCCGCTCTTTCCATATAAGAGCAGATAGCCTTTCGTATCAAACCATCCGCCATTCTCTGCGAACTTGAGCGCAATCGAATAATCCGGATCTGCCGTGGCAATATCCTTTATCTCAACCTCAGTGCCGCCTTCTCTCGTATCATACAACACGTCATGAGGAACACGTCCCCAGCCCGGCGCTTCTCTGTTAAAGACAAGCCGGACTCCTTCTTCCGCATCCTTAATGTCGATATGTTCTCCAACTGCCCTCATCTCACTGACTGAAGGAATATCCTCCTCTTTTGTTTCCGCCTTGACCGGACTGAAATTCATGGTGGATACGAAACAGCTGACCGCAAGAACAACTGCGAGAATCTTACCTAAAACCTTCTTCTTCATGCTTCCTCTCCTGCCTTTTCCTTTTTCTTCTTCGCCACAATGATGATAACCACGATTGCTGCCACCAGCAAGAATGCCGCACCCGCCATACATCCTATCAGGATTGCATTGATGGGTTTCCCCTCATTTGGCTCCTCCGTCGGCTTTTCCTCCGGCTTCTTATCCGGCTTTTCATCCGGCTTCACATCCGGTCCCTCTTCCGGTTCCTCATCTACTACGCTCTCGTCAGAATGATATACCGAAGCGATCGTGAAGGAGAGCTTACTGGATTTAAACTCTTTCTCGTAAATCAGCTCACCGATCTTTCCGTCACTCATAACGCCGAAGGACAGATAGAGATTCTCCACATCCTTCAATGCATAATCCTCGTGTTCTGCCGGAACGGTATAGGTCTTTCCATTCACCGTGATCTTGTAATTATCTCTGGACAACCGTACATTCACAGAGAGCTTCTCTCCCAGCGCTTCCCGCACTTCTGATATGACCACCGGCGATTTATTCGGGTTAATAAGAGAAGCATCCGTTGCAATAATTGAGAAATTACCGCTCTTCCCGTAGATCAGCATATATCCGGTGCAGTCATACCATGGATCACTTACATTGCCTAACATAACCGCCATGGAATAATTCGGATCCTTTGAAGCGATATCGGTTAGTTCGATCTGGATACCGCCCTCTGTTGTTGCGTATGTATCGTTTAGCGAAACACGCTCTGTACCGGTTCCTGCCACTCCGTGTGTCACCTTAATACCCCTATTCGTTTTCTCCATCTGCCAGCTATTGCCGGTAGCATGCATATTGAACTCTTTTCCAAGCTCGTTATTGATCATACCGGAAGCCTCTGCAACGACAAAGGAAACATAATTGTGTTTAAAGTTATTTCCTATAAACTCCAGATCGCCTGCCTTACCTCCACCCATGACACCCATCGCCACGGTGAGCTCCCGCACATTTGCAACCGGACAGCTCTCGCACTGTGCCGGAACCGTATAGGTTCTGCCATTCACGGTAATGTTATACTTCGTTCCCTTCAACCGCACATCTACGGTAAGTGTATCTCCAATGGCTTCCCGGACCTCCGAAACCAACAGCGGGGACGTGTTCACATTCTTCAGTTCGCCATTGGTGGCAACGATTGAGAAATTCCCCTTCTTGTCATAGATAATCATATATCCGTTTGCATCAAACCAGCCGCCGCTGCCCACATATACCGCCATGGAATAGTTCTTTGCCTTCGATGTGATATCGGTAAGGGTAAGATGAATACCGTCTCCCAGTGTGCTGAATTTCTTTCGATAGGCTGTTCTTTCCCATGCGAACGCATTCGCCTCATGAACCACCTTCACGCCTTTCTCCGATTCGTACAGCTTCACATGCTCGCCAACGGTATACATGCCAAGACCTTCCGGATCAGAAGGAGTCTCCGTGATCGGATCATCGCCTGCCAATACACCGGTAACACCGGTAATTGTGAAGGACACCTTCTCATTCTTAAAGTCATCCTGCCAGTACTTCAGATCTGTCATATCCCCGTTATTCAGATTGAAGTCACTCATAACACCAAGCATGATGTAGATCTGATCCGAATGATCGAGATATTTCCCATCAATGAGATACTCCCTGCCATTGATGGTGATCACATAATGTTCCTCGTCCTGCTGTCTTATATTGATCCGGAAGGAATCTTCTGCTTTGGCATTCGCCCAGGCAAGTACCTCTGCATCATTCAGATCTTCCACTCCGCCTGTTGCATCGGGCTTCCCGCTCGTTCCGATGATCGCCGTATTGCCGCTCTTTCCATACAGGACAAAGGTTCCCTTCTTGTCATACCAGATATGATTATGGCCGCCAAGCCCTAATACCAGGGAATAATTACTTGACTTTGAGGTAATATCCTTGATGTCAATGGTCACGCCCTCGCCATCCGTTAAGTATGCCGCCTTGATACCAAATCGTGCACTTGCCGATGCTTTCGCCAGATGCGTAACGATAACGCCTTCTTCCGTCTCCTCAAACTCGAAGCTGCCACCGCCACCGCTGAGCCAATCCGGCGGAGTCGACCGATCCGGCTCCGGTGCACTGTATAATCTGGCAATGGTAAATCCGGACTCTGTAAATGCCTTGTCTACTTTAAAATCTGAGGTTCCGATCACGCCGCCGTCATATACGGACATACCAAGGCGTACCTTGTCGATATTCCCCATCGGATATACATCGTGATTTGCCGGAATCGTATAGCTCTTGCCATTCACGGTAAGCACAAAGTTATCACCCTTCTGCTTTAAATCCATGGAGAACGCATCCGTAAGCGGCTCGCGCTTTAAGGAGATAAGTGTCGCTCCTACCTCAAAACCGCCTTCCTTCATGGCAAGAACGGAAAAGTTTCCTTTTGTGTCGTAGAAAACCATATAGCCGCGCCGATCGTGCCACTGATTGGAAACTCCCTCTGCATTTACACTGTTTCCGATGGACACTGCGAAGGAATAGTCATCGTCGGAAGCATGGATATCCTTCACCTCCAGATGGACACCTGTTCTTGTACTGTATGCATTCTCCGGGCAGAATCTCGTAAAGGCCTTATTTCCAAAGCTGACCTTCTTGCCGTCATAATCGCCTGCATTCTCATCCGTCTCAGCCTTTGCGATTACCGGTGCCTGATAATTATCGGACACCTTTCCGATTGTGAAGGATGCCGGCGTACCCAATTTAACATTCGAATATGCAACGCCCTTCCATATGACTTTACCGGTACCGGGTTTCGACACTTCCACACCGCCCAGAAGACCGAATCCAAAGTACAGCTCGTTATTCTCCAATGCCGGGATATAATAGGTATTCCCATTCATCGTAAGCACATAGCTGTCCTTTTCCTGCTTCAGATCAAACGTAAGCTTTGTTCGAAGCTCCTCGCGCTTCAGTGTAATAAGTGCATTTCCGGTGTCCACGGGAACCTGATTTCCATCCTGTGACCGGAAGATTCCAAAATATCCATCTTTCCCATACACAAGCATATACCCGGCCTTGTTATACCATTGCATACTGTCATTTCCGATGGATACTGCAAAGGAATAATCTGTGCCTTCCGGAACGCTGATCGCCGGAATCTCAACGTGAACCCCTTTTGACGCATCATAAGACTTCGCCGTGTAGATCTGCTCATTGCTTACCACCGGATCATTCACATACGTGGCCGTCACAGTATCACCATTCTCCGTAAGAGAGACATTCGCTGTGGGCCAGTATCCGCCTGTCTCCTGTGGAATGAACTTCTCGTCCGATATTTTCTTAACGGTAAATGTAGCATCATCCTTACCGTTTACGATTCCCATGCCAAGATAAACCTTGTCCTTATCATCGCCCTCCGCGATCCGAATGCTGTCATCCACATCATGGATGGTATAGCTCTGTCCATTGACGGTAAGGACATAATCCTTGTCCCCGGATTGCTTCTTAAGATACACCGTCAGTTCATTGCCAAGCGCTTCACGCTTGATTGAGACCAGCTTCTTACCCTCTCCCAGTGTCTTTCCGTCAGCAGTCTTAATAATGGAAAATGCTCCCGACTTCGCATAAGTAAACATATACCCGGCCTTGTCGCTCCACTGTCCGGCATTCCTGCCGATTGCAAGGGCAATCGCATAATCTTCTCCTGCGCTCTCACTGGAGATACCTTCCAGACTGATAAGGGTACCTTTCACCGTATCATATGCTTTCACGGTATTCACATGAGAGGACGCGCTCGTATTCTCCTTGTGGGAGAACTTCACGCCTCCCCCTTCTGTCTGTGTAGGCTCTGCATATCCGACAATGTTATTCGCTGCATCATCCTTTGTGTACTCCAATGCATCCAACGTCATAGCAGAGCCCAGTGTACCGATCTCTGTATTGTCGATCTCCGGTGTCTGATAATTGCCGGATAATTCCGCAAGAACGAAGGTGCTTCCCTTCGGTGTCTTATTCGGTTCCCACTGCCATTGGTCGTATTTTACATCCCCTGTTTTCGGATTGATACCAGCCTGCATGCCGAATCCAAAACGAAGGTTCTTTGTATCTGACAGAGCAGTTCCCTGCCAGTTATTACTTGCACTTGCCTTCACACCGTCCGGATTCACCGCAGGAATCGTGTAGGTATCTCCGTTGACGGTGATCACATAATTGCTGTCCACCAGCTTCAGATCCATGGTAAGATCATTTCCAAGGGGCTCACGCTCCACTTCCACGATTTCCGTTCCTGCCTCCACGC
>CAKSAI010000227.1 GCA_934434905.1 uncultured Lachnospiraceae bacterium
GGGGCTGTATTTCTCTAAAACGGCAGATCTTCGCTCCACGCCGAAGGTATATGAGTTGAAACAGGGGTGGAATAAGGTTACCTACGCCATCGATTATTCTCTCATTTCCATACAGTATAACTTTACAGATTGTAAGGGGCTGTATGTGAGCTTTGACGGAACAGCGGATTCCATGCCGGTGGTCTATCTGGATGACCTGGTATTTAAAAATGCGCAGGCCGACATCGTGGAAGAAGATCTTGTGCGGATCAGTCGTACCGAAAACAGTATGGAGATCTGTGATTTTGAACATGCATATCAGAATCTGGCCTTTTTCTGCTGGAACACAGCATCATATACACCGGCTCCCGAATTCAAAATCGTCCGGGCGGCCGATTATGGCATCACGGCTCCTTCCGGGGAGAAAGTGCTGCAGTTAAAGCTCAATGCCACTACCAGTCCGAGTTCTCATAGCTGGACACTGCTGGGTCTGACAAAAGCAGTTATGGATAAGGTTGACGTTCCGCAGTTTGCCGGGGAACTGGATCAGTGGGTTGTGAAATTCGATATTTATCAGGCGGGAGAGGACAGTATGAATATCGGTCTGGATTATCTGTACGGCACGGCTGATAAGTATTCGGGCAATTCCCCACAGTATGTTTCAACGGTAAAGGACGAGTGGGCAGAATACAGCTATTCCATGAGCGGATTAACGAAGTTTACAGAGAATCCGTATACCATGGCTATATCCTGGTATGATCCGAGAACAGAAGGCGATTATGTATTTTATATCGACAATATCCGGCTGGAAAAGAAACCTGTGGAAGAGGAGGAATAGAGGATGAGTACGAAACGAAAAGCATGTATTATTTCCGTAGTAACAGCTCTGGCATTGTGTATCGTCCTGCTTGCTGTTGTGCTTATCATACGAAATGGACATAAGGAACCGGATGTGCCAAAGCTTGATGTCGCAGACTGGTCCGATGAGAAGGAAACCGTTGTCCTTGGCACCTGCTACGAGGTTCCAAAAGTACGAGCAGCAGGGCCGGACGGTACGGAATACCCGGTTGAGATAAACGTCTACCGGGTATCAAGCGGAAAGAAGGTTCCGCTGATCATGGACTGCTTTGATGTGATCGAGCTGAAGGGCTATACCATTGAATATACCGCTTATACAGAAGAGGCAAAGGCTGTCAAACAAGTATCCATTAATGTCATCGATGAAGGGAATCCTGTTGTCTGTGGGAGCATCCTTGCTTATACGGAAGTGAAGAAACGGTATGATTACCCGGATTTCCATATTGTTGATGATTCCAATGAGATAGCCAAAGTCAATGTAGATATCTACCGGGTATCTACCGGAGAAAAGGTTGATTCGGATGAGAAAGGCTTTACGCCGCAGGAGATCGGAGAGTATCATCTGGTGGTGCAGGCAGAGGATTCCAGCGGAAACCAGAGCAATCAGGCAACTTTCTCAGTGTGGGCAAGCGCTATCCGGAATTCCGATAACTGGGTCACGCTGCAGAGCAAGGTAAAGCAGGTACGGACAGGCAAAAGACTGCTACTGTCTGAAATCGATAATGCTGCAGATGTCTTTAAGGACTATACGGATAAGATCATAGAGATCCGTTCAAAGTACGGCCTGATCGATGCTACTAAGAGCGGTGAATTTACGCCGGAACAGAAGGGTGATTACACGGTAGTATACTCCTTCCTGGATTCAGAAGGGAAGCCGGTAAACGGTTCCTATCCATTGCTCGTCTTTGATGAGGAACAGGCCGGAACCCTCTGGGATACAGACAGTGAGGCCGGACTTGGCTCTGCGGATGGAAAAATCTTTAGCTGGCTGTCAAAATACGATGGTGAGAAGGGTGTCATCCGCTGGAAAGGCAAAGGGAATAATGTCTGGGGCTGGTGCTTCCGCAATGTGCAGCCCATGTTTGACAAGGCTTATTATACTGGTTGTGATACGCTGGTATTCAAGGTGAAGACAGACGATCCCGATGGTATGGCAAATATTCTGTACTTTGCCGAAGGGCAAAGCTATGACCTTGCGAATACTGCAGTCACAGGTGCGTGGACAGAAGTGGAAATTCCACTTGCCAATCTGAGTAATAAGACAACTGCCTGTGAAGGGAATTTTGAGAATTTCTGGGAGCGGTTCGTGACGAATAACAGCAGTATGATCTATTGCTCCGGCAGAAGCAGTGATGATGTGAGTATTTATATCGCCGATATCTGGCTGGTGAAAAAAGCTGCGGTGGAAAGCGATGTGCATTTTGTCAGCGTTGGAGAAAATGTGACCTTAAGCGACAATGCAGGAACAGTTCTTAAAGGATATTCCGATGTTTCCTGCCAGATACTTCGCCCGGACGGCACCAAAGTAACTGTTAAAAACGGCAGCTTTAAGGCAGATGAGCAAGGCAGCTACACGGTTATCTACCGCGGGTTTGACGCAGAGGACAGAGTGATCCGCGCAAGCTATCGGATCAGTGCGTATCCGGAGGAATACAGAGGAACCCTCTGGAATACGGACAGCGAAACAGGCCTTGGCAATTACAATAAGAAGATTTTCAACTGGCTGCCGGAATATGACGGTGAGAAAGGTGTGATCCGCTGGAAAGGTACCGGAGATGATGTCTGGGGCTGGATCTTCCGCGGTGCGGTGCCATTGTTTGATAAGAGCTATTATGAGGGCTGTAACACGCTTCTTGTCAAGGTCAAGACAGACGATCCCGATGGTGCGGCAAGACTGCAGTATTTTGCGGAAAATCAGAAATATGATCTGGAAATTGTGAATGTGACAGATAACTGGACCGAGGTAGAAATTCCGCTTACCAATAAGAGCACGCATGCTGATGCTTGTGAAGGGAATTTTGAGAATTTCTGGGAGAAGTTCATAACAGAAAGCAGCAGCATGATATTCTGTATGGACCGAAGCAGCGATGATGTCAGCATCTATATCGCAGATATCAAGCTTGTTTATAAGAAAGAAGTGACCAGCAGCGTCACGATGGGCAATCTGGGTGTTGAGCTGACACTTTCGGATAATAGTGCAGAGGTATTTGCAGGAGTTGACAACCTTACAAGGACTGTGACCGGACCGGACGGCAAGGAGCGGACAATGACAAACGGACGCTTTACGCCTGATAAGAATGGCATTTATACGGTTGTATACAAGGCCAACGACCGGGCAGGCCGCATGATATACGGAAGTTATCTGATCCGGGTATATCCGGCGGGAATGCTTTGGGATACAGACAGTGGTCTGGCCGCTTTCGGCTCCTACCATGCAAAGCTCTATGAGTGGCTGCCGGAATATGACGGCGAGAAAGGTGTGATTCGCTGGAAAGGGGAAGGAGAGAATGTCTGGGGCTGGATCTTCCGCAATACGATGCCGGTGTTTGAAAAATCCTACTACGAAGGAAGCGATACGCTGGTATTTAAGGTGAAGACCGATGATCCGGACGGTATGGCAGGACTGCAGTATTTTGCAGAAAATCAGAAATACGATCTTGCACGTATCACTGTAACCGGAAATTGGACTGAGGTGGAAATTCCGCTTGCCAATATCAGCACGCATACGGACGCTTGTGAAGGAAATTTTGAGAATTTCTGGGAGAAGTTCGTAACGGAAAGCAGCAGCATGATATACGGTATGGACCGAAGCAGTGATGATGTCAGCATCTATATCGCAGATATTTCGCTGGTAAAGAAAGTAACTGTGAACAATCAGGTTCACTTTACCGGTGTAGGCGAACAGGTGATGATAAACGATGACGCAGCGACTGTTTTCGCTGGTTGCAGCGGTGTTTCCTGTCAGGTACTTCGCCCGGACGGAACGAAGGTGTCTGCGTCCGATGGAAGCTTCCGGGCAGATATGCAGGGAAACTATACCGTGATCTATACCGGCTATGACGCCGACGGTAAATATGTACGGGCAAGCTATACGATCAGTGCATACAAGGAAGAATACAGAGGAGTACTCTGGAATACCGACAGTGCAGCCGCACTTGGCGGTCATGCCTCTGCGATTTACAGTTGGATGTCCGAATACGACGGTGAGACAGGCGTGATCCGTTGGAAGGGCGAAGGCGACAATATCTGGGGCTGGATCTTCCGCAATAGGAAGCCCATGTTTGCAAAAGAATATTATGAAGGCTGCAATACGATCCTTATGAAGGTGAAGACCGATGACCCGGACGGTGCAGCAAGACTAAGTTATATCGCAGAAGGATACAATTATGATCTTGACTTTGTTACCGTGACGGACAAATGGATGGAGGTGGAGATTCCGCTTACCAATACAAATGGCAGCCCCTCCTGTGCAGGATCCTTTGAAGATTTCTGGGAGAAGTTCATCGTTGGAAACAGCAGCATGATCTATTGCGTAGACCGGAGCAGCGATGATGTCAGCATCTATATTGCAGATATCAAGCTGGTGAAGAAGGTAACTGTGACCAGCAGTATTACAAAAGGCAATACAGGAGTAAAGCTCTCATTAAAGGATGACCGCGCTACGGTATTTGCAGGAATGAAGGATTTATCTGTAAGTATCGTCGGGCCGGACGGAAAGAAACTGACGGCGACAGACGGAACGTTTACACCGGATAAGAACGGAACCTATACGGTTACTTACCGTGCAGTCGATGCAGGCGGAAGAATTGTCTATGGCAGTTACGGCATCCTTGTATATCCGGCCGGAACCCTCTGGGATACGGACAGCGCAGTCGGGCTTGGAAGTCATCATTCCACCATTTACAGTTGGATGTCCGAATACGACGGCGAAGAAGGCGTGATCCGCTGGAAAGGCAACGGCGACAATATCTGGGGCTGGATCTTCCGTAATATAAAACCGATATTTGACAAAGCCGACTATGAAGGCAGCAATACGATCCTTATGAAGGTGAAGACCGATGACCCGGACGGTGCAGCAAGACTGCGTTATTTCGCAGAAGGATACAATTATGATCTTGACTTTGTTACCGTGACAGATGCATGGATGGAGGTGGAGATTCCGTTTACGAATACAAATGGCAGTCCCTCCTGTGTAGGATCCTTTAAAGATTTCTGGGAGAGGTTCATCGTCGGAAACAGCAGCATGATCTATTGCGTAGACCGGAGCAGCGATGATGTCAGCATTTATATCGCAGATATCAAGCTGGTGAAAAAAGTGGATTTGAACAGTACCATTACTTTAGGAAATACCGGAAAAGAAGTGTCTCTTTCAGATAACAGTGCAGAGATATTCGCAGGAGTGGAAAATGTATCCATAGAAGTGATCGAACCGGATGGAAAGAATCTGACCCTGGCTGACGGTAAATTCATACCGGAGAAGATTGGAACATATACGGTGGTATATAAGGCTGTTGATCCGAACGGAAAAGTCTTATACGGCAGTTATCCCATTCGTGTATATCCGGCCGGAACCCTCTGGGATACGGGCAGTGCAGATGTTTTAGGCGGACATTCACCAGCTATTTCGTGGCTGAAAAGCTATGACGGACAGGATGGCGTAATTTCTGTAAAAAGTGGTGAATGGAGCTGGCTATTCCGCGGCTCCCGCCCGGTATTTGAT